>WGEI01000257.1 GCA_015492875.1 Anaerolineae bacterium
AACTGCGATTTGCTATCGACGCCCACTTATGACCCCTTTGTGACGCCAGAAGACGACGATAACCCCGCGCTGGCCGATGGTATCTTCAACATTGAGAACGAGGCCAACCCCTTCGCCGATTATAGCTTTGTGTTTGTGCCCTATTGCACGGCGGATGTACACGTGGGGAACAGCCAAACAACCTATGAAGTGCCCGCCGACGATGGCGAAACGCGCGAAGTGACCATCTACCACAACGGCTATAACAACGTGTCCGCCGTGTTGGATTGGCTCTACGAGAACTTCGACGCGCCCACACAGATTTTCGTTGGTGGCAGCAGCGCTGGCTCTATCCCCTCGCCCTTCTATGCCGGCCTGTTGGCAGAACATTATACCGATGCTCAAATTGCCGTGCTGGGCGATGCCTCTGGCGCTTACTATGCCCCTGATTTACTGACGCCGGTCATCAATGCTTGGGATGTGGCCAGCATTTTGCCCGACTGGGAAGAGTACGAGGGTATCACCAACGACACGCTGAACTTTGAAGACTTCTACATTGCCACGGGCAACCGCTTCCCCAATGTGCTAATGGCCGAATACAACAACGCCCATGACGAGGTGCAATACTTCTTCCTCAGTCTGGTGGGGTTGGTGGACACGCCGCTACCAGAACAGCTGGCAGCGGCCTTCGCCTATATTGACGAGGGGTTAGAAGGCGATAATTTCACCTATTACACCGCACCGGGTACAAACCATACGATCGTGTGGACGCCAGAATTCTATGAGCTGGAAGTTGAAGGCGTGAAGCTGGTCGATTGGGTGACGCAGCTGGCCAATGGCGAACTGCCCGAACCCGTCGAGTGCACCGATTGCGGCGAACCGCCTTCTGCTGGCGAATAAGCGCGCATAAGGCCAATAGCCCTATAACGGGCGATTTTGGTTACAATCACAGGGCGGAGGCGTTGCTGTCTCCGCCTTTTTCGTGATGAGGAGCGCGCTATGCAGGACGAACAGCCACAGAACATCTATGAGCTAGAAACCCCCAGCGTATTGATTGACCTCGACCGCATGGAGGCCAACATCGAGCGGCTACAGGCGCATTGCGACGCGCTGGGGCTGGCCTTCCGCCCTCATGTGAAAACGCACAAGATACCCGCCATCGCCCATATGCAACTGGCGGCGGGCGCGGTTGGCATCGCTTGCCAAAAGGTGAGCGAGGCGGAAGTCTTCGCGGCGGCGGGCATCAGCGATATTCAAATTCCCTATAACATCGTGGGTGAGAAGAAGACCGAGCGGCTAGCACAGCTGGCCATGTATAACCGTGTGACCGTCTCTGCCGACCATCCGCGCGTGATTGCTGGCCTAGAAGAGGCTGCTGCCCGTTACGATATGACGCTGCGGGTGATGGTGGAACTGGGTACGGCGCTACAGCGCACAGGCGCGGCGACGGGCGAGGTGGTGGCGCTGGCAGAGCGCATCGAAAAGGCGGAGCATTTGCACTTCGCTGGCCTGCTGGTCTACCCCAGCACTGAGCAGGAACGCCCGCGCATACAGGCGGCGCTCAAGGCGTTGCACGAGGCGGGCATTGGCGTGGATAGCGTCAGCGGCGGCGGTACGGGAGCGGTGCAGGACGCGGCAAAAATACCCGAACTCACTGAGCTGCGGGTGGGCACGTATGTCTTCAATGACTGGAACACGGTGACGCAGGGCTGGTGCGAGATTGACGACTGCGCCATGACAGTGCTGGCGACGGTCATCAGCCGCCCCACGCCCGACCGCGCCATCCTCGATAGTGGCAGCAAAACATTGGCCGCCGATAGGGTGGCGGATGGGCATGGCCATATTGTGGCGTACCCGCAGGCGCGGATTTACCAGCTCAACGAGGAACATGCCTATGTTGACCTGCGCGATTGTGAGCGGCGGCCAGAAATTGGCGAGCAGGTGCGCGTCATCCCCGTGCATACCTGTGTAGTGACCAACTTGCACAACCAGATTTACGGCTTACGCGGCGATGCGATTGAAGCGATTTGGCTAGTGGCGGCGCGCGGCCTAGTGTGGTGAGGCCTAGCCACCCAAGACTTGCAGCGCCCAACGCGCCGTCTCGCGCAGCAAGGTATCGTCGTGGTCGATGTAAGGGCGCAGGGCATCTCGCGCGCGGGCATCGCCCAAGTTGGCCAGCGTCTCGATGATGAGCACCAATCGCTCCCTAACTTGCGTTTGGGATAATAGGGCGAGCAGTGCATCGAAGGCCGACGCGCCCCCAATTCCCCCCAGACTACGGGCGGCGGCATAGCGGACGGCGGCATCGTCATCATGGGCGAGGCAGTGCGCCAAGGCAGACGCGGCCTCTGGAGCGGCGATGTCTCCCAGCGACTCAGCGGCGGCGGCACGGACGGGCGGGCTTTCGTCCTGTAGGGCGGCGACGAGGGCGGAGAGCGCCTCTTGTGCGCCCAAATAGCCCAAAGTGCGGGCGGCGGTCTCGCGCATATCGGGGGCAGGGTCGTTGAGGGCGGCGATGAGCGGCGGGATGGCGCGCGGGTCGGCGAAGCCAGCCAACGCCTCGGCAGCGCGCACCCGCACTGTCTCTGCGGGGTCGCTGAGGGCGGCGATGAGCGGCGGGATGGCGCGCGGGTCGCGGCGACGCCCCAGCACAAAAGCGGCATTGGCGCGCACCGCACCTTCGGGGTGGCGCTGGAGTTCAGCCAGATAGTCATCTAGGGTGGGTTCGTAATCATCGTTCATGGCGTCCTCCTACTCACAGCCACATTGTTTCATCTCTTTTTTGATTGCAGCGGGCATCCACCGGGGCTTGTTGCGGTATTAAGGCCATCTTATTTATTTTAACAAATATCGACTTATAGCGCCGCCGCCATGTGACGCCGAAGTTCGTTTTATAGGGCGCTGCCCCCATGTGGCTATTTCGCGGGACGCTGTCCCGCACCCTGCGAGGGAACGGCGTCCCCTCGACCCCGTTGGGCGAACACTTTGCGTTCACAAAATGGGATACAGGTGAAC
>WGEI01000258.1 GCA_015492875.1 Anaerolineae bacterium
GACAGGTGCCCACTATTCGCGATGTTGAGCTGGCGTTGGAACTAGCACGGGCAACGGGCGCAAAAGTTGAACATCATCGGGAAGAGCATGTCGTCGTTATTGACGCCAGCACGGTTCATAATGGGCGGCTAGAGCCAGAACTCACACAGAAAATGCGGGGGTCGGTGCTTTTCTTAGGGCCGTTGCTCTCTCGATTGGGCTATGTTGAGTTGCCGGGAAGCGGTGGTTGCGATATTGGCACAAGAAAGATTGATTTTCACCATCGTGGTTTTGCACGGCTGGGCGCAAAAGTGATATATCGTGAAGATGGCACGACGATTTTAGAACTGGAAAAACCGCGTCTACAGGGTAATTTCATTTACCTCGATTTACCTAGTCATACCGGCACAGAAAACTTGATGATGGGGGCAGCATTGGCTGATGGTGAGACCATCATTGAAAATGCCTCTGTTGAGCCAGAAGTAATTGACTTTGCGGCGTTTTTAACCAAGATGGGCGCGCAAATTGATGGCGTTGGTACGCATACTATGGCCATTCGTGGCGTACGGGCATTACATGCGGTTGGGCATCGCCCCATTCCTGACCGTTTGGTTATTGGTGCATTGATGTGTGCGGTAGGGATTGCTGGCGGCGAAATCACTATTCACGAAGTTGATCCGACGCATATGCGCCTTGTGCTGGCAAAGTTAGAGCAGATGGGGCTGCAGTTTGATATTGATGCAAACGGCGAAAGTGTGACAGTAAAACGTGACCTCAACAAACGGGTGAATCCAATTAACATCACCACCCACCCTTATCCGGGATTTCCCACTGATATTCAGCCAGCAATGGCGGCGCTGGCAACGATTGCTGATGGAACAAGCTATATCAGAGAGCGTATCTTCGAAAACCGCTATGACTTTGTAGAGGGGTTGGTGGCTTTAGGCTCAGATATTATCATCAGCCAAAATGACGTTTGCATTGTGAAGGGCGTAGAGCAGTTGCATGCCAACAGTATTCGTGCGCCCAGCATTCGCGCTGGTGCGGCGTTACTCATTGCCAGCCTAGCGGCTGAGGGCGAGACGACGATTAGCAATATTTACCAGATAGACCGTGGGCATGAATGTATTGAAGACCAATTAACACAATTAGGGGCTGATGTACGAAGGGTAACAGTAGAAGCCTAATCATATTGTGTTTGTAGTTAATAAAGGGGCTATACAACAATGGTATAGTCTCTTTTTCTTTTATTAGGCGAATTCAATTAAATTTGAGTATACTAACTTTGAAAGGCACGTCGAAGAGGAGGCCATCCCATGACGCAAAAAATCAAAGTTGTGATTATGAGTGGGGCTGAGGATGGTTCAAGCCATATTTTCAATAGTGAGAACGGAGATGGTATTTTCGGAGAAAACAAATGGACCATCAGCATAGGGCGCAAAGACGATAATGACCTGTGCCTGCGTAATGATACATTTGTCTCTCGCCAACATGCTAATTTACATTGGATGGAGGGGCGTTGGTGGCTGGAAGATTGCAATAGTACCAACGGGTCTTTTATCGAAAATGAGGAAAGTTTTTTTGAAGACCGACGAGTTAAGGGCATTATTCCCGTGAAAACAGGGCAATTGTTAAGGGTTGGGCGGACTTGGCTGCGCCTAGAGGAAGCTGAGTAGCACTGCTATGCCACCACTACCACTAAAAGATATTATTATCAGCGCACGGCAAGAATCGCACCGGATGCGGCATTACTATTTGGGCGTAGAGCATTTGCTCATTGCGCTATTGGATGTAAAAGGTGGAATTGCCGCACAACTGGTACAAGAGCAGGGGCTAACCCCTGAATATGTTATCGATGCTATCCGCAGGAAAATCGGTAAAGGGGGGAAACATCGCTTATGGGCTGGCGTGCCAAATACGCCGAGAACAGATATTATTCTTGGCATCGCCAATGATTTAGCTATAAATAATGGGCGCACCCAAATTGAGGAAAACGACTTACTTATTGCGCTGTTAGAAGAAGAAGACAATATGGCGGTGCGCGTCTTAAAAGCGTTGGGGCTGGATATTGATTTAATGCTGGAACATGCCAGAAGCCTGAAACTCCCTTTAACACATAGCACACAGCCTTTTGTTCAAGTTGATTTTGGGCTTGATTTTGGCGAGAGTGATTTGAGCAAAGAGGATTTATTTTTATTGCGGCGTATGTTTCATGGCTATGGGAGCATACGGATTGAACGGCGTCTTATGGGCGGGTATGCCGATTCACGCCTGCTAGTTGTAACGCCGGTTAATGTGGATAAGCGAGAAGATGCACCTGTTGTCGTTAAAATTGGGCCAACACACGAGATTTTAGATGAAGTTCAGCGCTATGAATCCTTCGTAAAGGGTAAACTGCCGCCATTAACAACTAGATTAGAAGACCGCCCAACCGCTCCCGATTCATCAGACTTAGCGGGGATTAAATATACATTAGTGGGCGTTCCAGACCAAACGCCGCAAGACCTGCGAACAGTCGCTAAAGAATGGGGGGGGGAACGTGTGGGAGCATGGTTGAAGAAGCAGCTATTTCCAGTATTTGGGCGCATGTGGTGGCGACAAAATAGGCCCTATCGCTTTGAGACATGGCGAGAATACGATTGGTTATTACCTCCTCTATTCACTATTGAAATGATTGAAAGCGCCCCTTTACCGCCGAATGCCCACGTACTGAAGTATCCTATTCGACGGGCACGGTTAAAAGATGTTGAATATGGGGATACGGTTATCGTTGAGCACTTTACTGTTCATAAAATTGACCGTGAAAAACGCATTATGCAGTTAACTGCGGGCGGAAATACTGATAGTGCACAGGCCTATAAGATAGAGGTGCGGGGCGTCAATTTCGATGAGGTGATGTACTATCGGGGAGAGGTTGTGGAGTTGATTGTGGGTACGGTATGGAAGACCCGTGATGAACAGCTTAAGCAAATCGTGCGGGGGCTTTCTCCTGATTTTGATATTGAAGCGGCGATGCTCCCATTTCCTGATGCGATTGAGCGGTTGCCTAATCCACTAAAAATTTATAATGATGTGCTAGATGATTATATCAATGGGACGCTCAGCACCATACACGGTGATTTACATTTGGGGAATATCATCCCTGGCCCTAATGAAAACCCTGCGCTGATTGACTTTGAGCATACGCGGGATGGCCATACGCTATTTGATTGGGCAACACTTGAGATAAGCTTGTTGAACGATTTAATCTCGCCCACTATTGCAGGGGAAAGTTGGGATAAAGCGCGAACGATAACACGGCATTTATTGCATCTGCAAGAAGTAAATGACAAAACTACGGACAATCTCTATTTAGCGGATACCCTAGCGGCGATACGGTCTATACGAGAGATTGTGAGGGAGTGTTTGTATCATGAAGAGCATTGGGGAGAGTATTTTATCTCATTGCTATTTTATGCGTTGCGGGCGATGCGCTGGGAATCATTGAGCTTGGGAAACAGGCGTTTGATGTTTTGGGTGGCAGCACTGGCAGCGCATGAGTTAAGAGCACAAAAGTATAGTAGCGATGGGACACCATCCCCTGACCAGACCGACTTACATAGCAAATTATCTGATAGCGAGAATTAGACGAAAAAGGGGCGAACAATACGCCCCAATCCCTTCTTCAGCTTAGTTTAGCTATTACGGCCTGACCAAACTCTTCGGTACTGACATAAGCATCTCCACGCGGCGCTATATCTGCCGTACGTGCGCCATCATCGAGCACTTGTTCCACAGCGCTTTCAACAGCGCAGGCTTCTTCTTCCAATCGCAAGCTATAACGGAGCATCATGGCAGCGCTGAGAATCATGGCGATAGGGTTGGCCTTTCCTTGCCCGGCAATATCTGGCGCTGAACCATGTACCGGTTCATAGAGGCCAAAGGTATCGCTGCCAAGAGATGCGCTGGGCAGCATACCGAGAGAACCCGCCAATACGGAGGCTTCATCGCTGAGAATATCACCAAACATGTTTCCTGCTAAAACAACATCGAAACTAGATGGGCGCGTTAGCAGGTGCATGGTGCAAGCATCTACGAGCAAATGTTCCAGTTCAACATCGCTATAATCTTCATACACCTTCATTACAGTCCGACGCCACAAGCGCATGGAGGACAGAACATTGGCTTTATCAACCGAAGTCAACTTTTTGCGGCGGCCTTGTGCGGCACGAAAAGCCACATGAGCTACACGCTCGACTTCAGGCGTGGTGTAAAGCATGGTGTCATAGGCTTCCCCACCATCCCCCTGCTCTTGTCGTTGGCCAAAATAAACCCCGCCGGTGAGTTCTCGAACAAATAAAATGTCAACGCCTTCAAGTAATTCTGGACGTAGAGGCGCATGTGACGCTAATGCGGGATGCGTTTTGACTGGGCGTAGGTTGGCAAACAAGCCAAAATGCTGGCGAATGCGAAGCAAGCCTTGTTCTGGGCGAACCGACGCAGTGGGGTCAGACCATTTGGGGCCGCCCACAGCAGCTAAAAGTATTGCATCAGATTGTTCGCAAACACGTTCGGATTCAGCGGGGAAAGGGTCGCCCGTTTTATCAATGGCGATACCGCCGATAAGAGCTTCTTGATAAGCAAATTCATGACCATAGCGAGCGGCAACTTTATCTAGGACAGCTAACGCTTGTTTCATTACTTCGGGACCAATGCCATCGCCAGACAGAATTGCTATTGTGGCTTTCATATGGAAGTGTTTCCTTTCAATGTCAAAGAAGACAACAAACAAAGGGGCACGCATAAAGCGCGCCCCTCAAATCTATTGTTGATGAAGGGTCAATCACCAATCGAGTTCACTTGTTGTGTTTGGTGCAATGCAATGGCCAAACCATATTCAACACTATCTACAAGAGCTAGCCAACTCGCATGGATGATATTCGTGCCAGCGCCAACAGTGCTCCAGCGCTGAGAGCCATTTTGCGTATCGATGAGCACGCGGGTGGTCGCTGCGGTGCCGTTGATGCCGTCGAGAATGCGCACTTTGTAATCGGCTAGTTGGAAGCGAGCAATTTGCGGATAGCGGGGCATTAGCGCTTTGCGCAAGGCAAGGTCAAGCGCATTCACGGGGCCATTCCCTTCCGCCGCCGTGTGCACAACATCGCCATCAATATCTAGCTTCACCATCGCTTCACTCACAGCACCTCTATCGCGCCGATCTTCGACGATGACGGTGAAGTCAATGAGATTGAAGATGGGCTGGTAATCTGGGCGAGCGCGGTAAAGGCGAATGGCCACAGAAGCCTCTGCCCCTTCGAAGACATAACCATTGTGTTCAAGTTGTTTAATGTCTTCAAGCACCTGTACGGCTTCTTCTTTAGTAATATCGAGGCCATATTCTTCCGCTTTACTCAGTAGATTACCCCGCCCAGAAAGGTCTGAAACGAGCACACGCATCTCATTCCCCACTAGTGCAGGGTCAATGTGTTGGTAGCTATCGATATTGCGGCGAATAGCGGCTACGTGAATGCCACCTTTATGGGCAAAGGCGCTTTTCCCGACATAAGCCAGATGGTTATCTGGCGCGAGATTGGCGATTTCTGCCACAGTGCGAGAAAGGCGGGTTAACTGGCGCAAGTTTTCTTGCGCTGGCAAACAATGATATCCCATTTTTAATTCCAAATCGGGAATGATGCTACACAGGTTGGCGTTACCACAACGCTCGCCATACCCGTTGATAGTGCCTTGAATGTGAACAACGCCAGCGCGCACGGCTGCGAGTGAGTTGGCTACGGCAAGTTCGCCATCGTTGTGGGTATGGATACCCAAAGTGACATCAGGGAAAGTTGATTTCACTGAGCGCACTAACGCTTCGACTTCCCACGGCATAGAGCCGCCATTAGTATCGCACAACACCACAACGTCAGCCCCGCCTTCAATTGCCGCCTGTAAGGTATCAAAGGCATATTCAAGGTCTAGCTTTGTGCCATCAAAGAAATGTTCGGCATCGTAAATCACCTCTTTGCCCAGTGATTTGAGATAGGCGACGCTCTCTCTAATCATGCGCAGGTTTTCCGCAGGTGTAGTTTGCAAAACATCTGTCACATGCAGCATCGAGGTTTTGCCCACAACCGTCACAACGGGGGTCTGCGCATCCACCAGTGCCTTGATATTCGCATCGCCATCAGGGTCGCTATTTTTACGGCACGTAGAGCCAAAGGCAGCAATACGGGCATGGCGCAAATCTAAATCTTGGACAGCCTGAAAGTAAGTGGCGTCTTTGGGGTTCGAACCGGGCCAGCCACCCTCGATATAGGCCACACCGATATCGTCCAGCAGCTTGGTAATTCGTATCTTATCGGCCAGAGATAGCGAAATACCCTCGCGCTGCGTACCGTCACGGAGTGTTGTATCGTAGATGGCTATTTGTAACATGATTCTCCCCCTTTTCAGACAAGATGGGTATTCACTCGTGGCGGATGTTCAGCTTCATAAGCCGCAATATCCGCCTCAAGGCCAAGTAAGAAGCCCAATTGATCAACACCATTGAGCAGGCAATACTTTGAGAAGCTGTCGATTGGAAATTCTAGCTGACGGCCATCAGGCAAGGTCACAGTTTGGGACGCTAGGTCGATTGTCACCGTTGTGGATGGGTCTTCTTCTGCCAAGCTGATAAGTTGGCGCTGAGTTTCGGCATCTACAATGATGGGAAGAAGGCCGTTTTTAAGGGCGTTATTACGGAAAATATCGGCAAAATCGGTGCTGATAATGGCCTTAAAGCCCATACCTAGCAACGCCCATGGCGCATGTTCACGGGATGAGCCACAGCCAAAATTATGACCAGCGATGAGCACCTGTGCGCCCTGATATTCAGATTTGTTGAGGACGAAGTCTGGTTTAGGGTTACCATCAGCATCATAGCGCCAATCGTAAAAGCAGCTTTTGCCCAAACCGTCGCGGTCGGTTGTTTTCAGGAAGCGCGCTGGAATAATCTGGTCGGTGTCGATGTCATTTATGGGCAGCGGCGCAATACGGGCGGTGAATGTTTTTATCGGCTCCATGTTATACGGTCTCCATCATCTCGCGCGGGTCGGTGACACAACCATTAACAGCGGTGGCGGCGGCGGTAAGCGGGCTAGCAAGGAAGGTACGCCCACCTTTACCTTGACGGCCTTCAAAGTTGCGGTTACTGGTACTCACGGCATATTGTCCTGGCTGGAGTTGGTCGCCGTTCATAGCGATGCACATTGAACAACCGGCCTCGCGCCATTCTGCCCCTGCTTCTTTAAAGATGCGATCGAGGCCTTCTGCTTCGGCTTGGCGTTTCACCCGTTGTGAGCCGGGAACGACTAGCATACGGACGCCTTCAGCAACCTTGCGCCCTTGCAAGAAGCGGGCAGCCTCGCGCAAGTCTGAAATGCGGGAATTTGTACAGCTACCAAGAAAGACAACATCAACTTTTTTACCTAGCAATGGCTGGCCGGGTTGCAGCCCCATATAGGTGAGCGCCTTTTCAAGCGCCATACGTTTACTGACATCGGGTACTTCGGCAGGGTCTGGTACGCGGGCGGTGATGGGCATACCCATGCCGGGGTTCGTGCCATAAGTAATCATCGGCTCTAGTGTGTTTGCATCGAGCGAGATTTCGCTATCAAAAGTTGCGCCATCATCAGTGGGCAATTGACGCCAAAATTCCAAAGCCTCTTCCCATGCTTCGCCTTTAGGCGCATAGGGGCGACCGGCGATATATTCAAAGGTGGTTTCATCGGGCGCAACCATGCCTGCACGCGCGCCGCCCTCAATGGACATATTGCAGATGGTCATACGGCCTTCCATAGAGAGGCTACGAATGGCTTCGCCCATATATTCAACAACATGGCCTGTACCACCACCAACGCCAATTTTGGCAATAATTGCGAGGATAATATCTTTGGCCGTAACACCAGGGCGCAAGCGGCCATCTACCCGTATCGCCATTGTCTTGGGCTTATTTTGAAGCAAACACTGGGTAGCTAATACGTGCGCCACTTCACTCGTGCCAATGCCGAAGGCCAACGCACCAAACGCGCCGTGTGTGCTGGTGTGGCTATCGCCGCAAACAATGGTCATACCGGGTTGGGTGAGGCCTTGCTCTGGCCCAATAACATGGACAATACCCTGATTTTCTGTACCAAGTGCGTACATTGGGATATTGAAATCGGCACAGTTTTGCGTGAACGTTTCTAGCTGTTTGCTCGCTTGCGCGTCAAGAATGGGGATGATGCCATCAGCATTGCGCGGCGTGGTTGGTGTGCTATGATCCATTGTGCCCAAAGTTTTATCAGGGCGGCGCACCTTTAGACCACGTTCACGAAGTACCGTAAAAGCCTGTGGCGAGGTCACTTCATGCACAAGATGTAAATCGATATAAAGCACTGCTGGAGTATCTGCTGTTTGTGGCTTAACAACGTGATAATCCCAGACTTTTTCAAATAGCGTGCGTGGACGACCGTTATTGGTTGTAGTCATATGCTCCCTCGTTGTTCAATCGTATGCAAAGGGCGGCAAGTGGCCTCACCGCCCTATTCAAGTCAACTTAAGCGCCATTCTCGCTAGTGCGGGATACGGCAACAGTAGCGGCATCGCCTTCGGGCTGTACATCGCCCAAGCCCATAACAGCAATCATACGATTTAGGGCGGCGAGATAGGCTTTTACACTGGCAACTACAATGTCGGTATCTGCGCCATAGCCCCCAAAGGTGCGCCCGTTTTCTTCAGGTGAAATGCGCACCGTCACTTCACCGAGCGCATCAATGCCTTCGGTAATGCTGTGGACGCTATATTCGACGAGTACATTGGGCGCTTGGACGATGGCATCGACCGCGCTATAGGAGGCATCTACTGGCCCTGTGCCCACAGCAGCGTGGATGAATTCCTGACCTTCAGCGTTGCGCAACTTCACTGTGGCGGTGGGCATCCCCATTGTGCCGCAGGTCACCTGTATATCCGCCAGATGGAAGAACTCTTTGGGGCCTTCGAACTCATCTTGCATCAATGCCTCTAAATCGGCATCGGTGACGGTTTTCTTGGCGTCTGCCAATGCTTTGAAGCGGGCAAAAACCTGATTGAGTTCATCATCATTGAGCTTGTAGCCCAATTCTTCCAGACGAACGCGCAGGGCATGGCGACCGCTATGCTTGCCCAAAACTAAACGGCTTTGGGAAAGGCCAACGGTCTCCGGGGTCATAATTTCGTAGGTGCTAGCGTTTTTGAGGACGCCATCCTGATGAATGCCCGCCTCGTGTGCAAAAGCATTCGCGCCAACGACAGCCTTATTA
Organism: Anaerolineae bacterium; assembly: GCA_015492875.1. Classification (GTDB taxonomy): domain Bacteria; phylum Chloroflexota; class Anaerolineae; order Aggregatilineales; family Phototrophicaceae; genus S146-30. Next base: position 9,276 of record WGEI01000258.1, read on the forward strand.
GCCTGTACTTGCATACCCGTGTAGTTAGAGACTAGGCGGCTGGTCTTCATGATTTCACGAGTATTGATATTGGTACGTAAGTTATAGAATTGCGGGCGGGTGTGAATGGCCATCACAACCTCTTCGAGGCTGGTATTGCCAGCACGTTCGCCAATGCCGTTGATGGTGACTTCTACTTGTCGCGCGCCGGCAATCACGCCAGCCAACGTGTTGGCAGTGGCTAAGCCCAAATCATTATGGCAGTGGACTGACCAGATGATACCACTACCGGGGCCACCTCCGGGGGTTTCTGCGATAAGGTTGGCGATGGTTTCGCGCCATTCATCTGGCATGACATAGCCGACCGTATCGGGAATGTTGATTGTGGTTGCACCGCACTCAATAGCTAGCGAACACACTTCAATTAAGAAATCGACATCGGTGCGGCCAGCATCCATAGGGCTAAATTCCACATCCTCGCATAATTCCCGCGCTAGCGTCACAGATTGGCGGATAACGTCAAGGGCTTGTTGGCGGGTGAGGCCGGTTTGATATTTGAGATGAATATCGGAAGTGCCTAAAAAGGTATGGATACGGGGCTTGGCGGCGTATTTGACGCCTTCCCAGCATTTGCGAATATCGTGTTCGACCGCGCGCGCCAAACCGCAGATGGTGGGGCCATCTTCTGTACCAACTTCGGCGGCAATGCGTTGAACAGCGGCTAAATCATCAGGTGAAGCAGCCGGGAAGCCCGCTTCAATGACATCTACCCCTAAGCGGCTTAGCTGGCGCGCAATCTCTAGCTTTTCGGCACTGGACAGTGTACAGCCTGGGCTTTGCTCGCCATCGCGCAGGGTGGTATCAAAGATAATCACTGTATTTTCGTCATAGGTACGTGTAACCATGGAAGGGAGTTCCTTTCATTAAATCAAGGTTGGTCGGATAAAGTCTGAACTTAAGGTCACTAAGGCCATCTTCTGACATATCAGACCACCCCCTTCCTACACTCTACAACGCCGCTATCATCATCCATGTTAAACCTCCTGACGTACTCGTTTAGCGTTCAGGAACGGCATCATCTGGCGCAATTCATCGCCAACTTGTTCAATCAGCAGGTCATGTTCACGAGCACGACGAGCGGCAAAATTGGGACGACCGTTCTTGTTCTCTTCAATCCATTCACGGGCAAACGTGCCATCTTGAATACGTTGGAGGACACCGGCCATTTCTTCTTTAACGGCTTCTTCAAACTGGTCGCCAACAACATAACCGCCATATTCGGCAGTATCGCTGACGCTATACCACATATAGCTGAGGCCGCCTTCATATAGCAGGTCGACGATGAGTTTCAGCTCGTGCAAGCATTCAAAATAAGCGATTTCTGGTTGATAGCCGGCTTTGACCAATGTTTCAAAGCTAGCGCGAATGAGGGCGGTAACACCACCACAAAGTACAACTTGCTCACCGAATAAATCGGTCTCGGTTTCTTCCTTAAAGGTCGTTTCGATGACGCCGGCGCGTGTACAGCCAATACCGCACGCATAGGCTAAGGCCATTGCTTTGGCGTTACCGGTTGCATCTTGATACACCGCCAACAAACCGGGAGTACCAGCGCCTTCGGTAAAAACCTCGCGCACACGATGGCCGGGAGATTTGGGCGCAACCATTGCTACATCGACGCTCTCTGGCGGCACAATTTGCTTGAAGTGGATGTTAAAACCATGCGCAAACATCAACATAGCGCCGTGCTTCAAGTTTGGTCCAATATGTGCGTCATAAACTTCGGCTTGTTTGGTGTCGGGAATGAGTACCATAACCACGTCGGCAGCAGCGGTAGCGTCGGCGACAGAGCGCACTTCTAGGCCATCAGCTTCGGCTTTGGCGCGGCTTTTACTGCCTTCGTGCAAGCCAACAATGACATGAACGCCACTGTCATGGAGGTTCAGCGCATGGGCATGCCCCTGACTGCCATAACCGATGACAGCGACGGTTTTATCTTTCAGTAAATTGAGGTCTGCGTCTTGGTCGTAATACAATTTAGCCATAGTATGATGACTCCCCTCATCAAAATTGGGGCGGGCACTTCCCCGCCCCATCAGTAAACATAGACAAATTAGAGATGGTAGCCGTTCCCATTTGATTTCACGGGTACGGCGGGACGATAATCTGTATCTTGAATGCGTGTACCGCGCCCCATAGCAACAACACCGGTACGCACCATTTCTACAATGCCAATGGGGCGCAATTCATCAATCATCGCCTCGACAGTATCTTCGGCAGCGACAATTTCAACAACAGCAACTTGCGTACCAATATCGAGGATGCGGGCGGGGTAACGCTCGCAAATCGCAGTGACTTGATTGCGGCTTTCAACATCATCGGTACGCACTTTAACCAGTGCTAAGTCACGGCTGACGTGTGGGTCATCAGAGATGATGCGCACATCAATAACGTTGACCAGCTTATACAGGTTTGCGGCAATCAACTGTACATTCGCCTGTTGCATATCCACAACGATAGTTAAGCGTGACACATGGGGCTGATGCGTGCGCCCTACAGTGAGGCTGTCAATGTTGAAATTACGACGGCGGAACAGGCTTACGACGCGGTTTAGAACACCGGGCTTATTTTCCACTAAGGCCACAATGGTTTGTTTGTTGGTCAAAGTTGGTGCGGTCATTGTTTTGCCTCACTTAGTTTAGGGCGCCGTTTCATCTCGTGCAGGCTAGCGCCAGCAGGCACCATGGGATAAACCATTTCCTCTTTTTCCACCACAAATTCAATTAGTGTGGGGCCATTAATACTTTGGGCATAAGCCACTGCTTCTTCAACTTGGTTGCGATGGGTCACACGCATGGCTGGAACGCCGAATGCTTCGGCTAATTTGCAAAAGTCGGGATTAAACATGGGCGTCGCCTGATAGCGGCGGTCGTAGAAAAGCTCTTGCCATTGGCGCACCATACCCAAGAAGCTGTTATTGATAATGGCGATGTTGACATTGATATTTTCCTGCGCAGCGGTGGCTAACTCGCACATTGTCATTTGGAAGCCACCATCGCCAACAATCGCCCAAACTACTTCATCTGGACGGCCAAATTTTGCGCCGATGGCAGCCGGCGTGCCAAAACCCATTGTGCCCAATCCGCCACTAGTGATGAGAGTTGCGGGACGTTGGTGCGGGTAATACTGCGCTTCCAGCATTTGGTGTTGGCCAACATCCGTCACGATAATGGCATCACCCCCGGTATAGCGCCACAAGTCGTTAATCACCTGCGCAGCGAAGAGCTTATCGCCGGTATCGTATTGAATGATGTCACGGTCGCTAGCATCTTCTTGCCAATCGCGGATACGCGCTATCCACTCTGGATGTTGGTTAGATTCCACATGGGGCAGAAGTTGAGCAAGAACGGTACGCAAATCACCAGCAATTCCCACATCAACCATCACGTTTTTATTCAGTTCAGAGGCGTCAATATCGACGTGTATTTTGCGTGAATTGGGTGAATAGGTTTTCAGATTACCAGTTACGCGATCATCGAAGCGCATCCCTAGCGCAATGAGCAAGTCGGCCTCTTGAATGGCGTGATTGGCGGCAGCTTCGCCATGCATGCCCATCATGCCAATAACGAGTGGGTGGCTTTCCGGCATGCCACCTTTACCGAGCAATGTCAAGGTAACAGGGATTTGGGCGCGTTCCGCCAGTTCGCGGAGTTCTTGCATAGCGCCAGACATGAGAATGCCATGTCCAGCAAGGATAACCGGACGCTGTGACTGGTTAATGAGTTCAGCAGCGGCAGCAACATCTCGCTCATCAGCCTTTTCAGGCGGGCGATAACCGGGCAAACGAATTTCGCCTTGCGGGTATTGAAACTCGATACGGGCGTTTTGTACGTCTTTCGGAACATCGATAAGGACAGGGCCGGGGCGGCCAGAACGGGCGATATAAAAAGCCTCACGAATAATATAAGGGAGTTCCTCAACGTCATACACGAGATAATTGTGTTTGGTAACGGGTAAAGTGACACCTGTTACATCCGTTTCTTGAAAGGCATCCGAGCCAATGGCAGCAGTAGGCACTTGCCCTGTAATGGCTACTATTGGGGATGAGTCCATCATGGCTGTCGCCAAACCTGTAACGAGATTAGTCGCACCGGGGCCGCTAGTGGCGATGCACACCCCTACTTTGCCAGTAGCTCGTGCATATCCATCGGCCATATGGGATGCCCCTTGTTCATGGCGCACCAGAACATGGTGAATTTGGGGGTATTTGGCCATGGCATCATATGTCGGCAAAATAGCGCCACCGGGATAACCAAAAACCACATCCACGCCCTCTCGAAGGAGGCATTCCATGATAATTTCCGCGCCGGTTAATAACATAGCTGAACTCCTTTGTGTTCGGGTACTTTATGATTAATCGCCCGGCTCGGTTTGGCGAACGTAAGTGAGCCAATTGTGGCGGTCGGGCAAACGACCGGACGTGATACCGAAAAACTCATCTTGCACGGCTTTTGTCACAGGGCCGCGAGAACCGGCGCCAATTGTGATTCGGTCTACAGAGCGGATAGGCGTAATTTCGGCAGCAGTCCCTGTGAAGAAGATTTCATCGGCCATATACAACATTTCGCGGGCAATCGGCTCAAAGCGCACTTCATAGCCCAAATCTTTAAGCAGAGTAAGCACGCTATCGCGGGTAATGCCGAGCAAGATTGATGACCATGCCCCCGGTGTATAAACAACACCATCGAGGACAACGAAAATGTTTTCTCCCGCACCTTCGCTGACATAGCCATTTACATCAAGCGCAATGCCCTCTTCAAAGCCGTTATCATGTGCCTCCATGCTAACGAATTGGCTATTCACATAGTTACCGCCGATTTTTGCGAGGGCAGCATGAGTATCTGGCGCCATGCGTCGCCATGAACTCACCTGTACGTCAACGCCCTGCTCAATGGCTTCTTGCCCTAGATAGCGCCCCCATTCCATAGTGAAGATGACAACTTCTGTTTTGGTGCGTTCGCGCCCTTCTAACCCCAGGGCACCTTCACCACGAAAAACGACGGGGCGAATGTAACAGGCTTCATGATTGTTACGGCGGATAGTTTCTACGACAGCATCGGAAAGCGCGTCTACGGTATAGGGCTGGTCGATACGCGCAACCTTGCAACCGTTCAACAAACGGCGCATATGCGGCTCTAAGCGAAATACAGCTGGTCCATCAGAAGTGGCATAGGCGCGAATGCCCTCAAATACGCTAGAGCCATAGTGAAGGGCATGCGCCGATACGTGTACCGTTGCGTCTTCCCACTTTACAAACTCACCATTCCGCCAAATCCATTCCGCTGGCATTGACTTGTTCCCCTCTCTTTAAGTCCAATATCACTCAAGCACCCGAAAAACAAAGGCGCTTTCCGGTTGCTTAGAAATTGTTGTAGCAATCAGAAAGCGCGCGCCATGTTGGCTCTTGGGTTTCGCGGGCATCCTCTGTGTAGTTCCCATTAGAAGCTGCATCCTCGCTCCATGATGGGGAAGATTGATAAGCCTCTGTCCATGGGCTGGTGTAAGTAGTGTCTTCTTGAGACTGTTGATGTTGCGGTTTCATTTTCTTACTCCATTTACAGCTTGTTACATGTACGATTGATTTGCTTGAGCCTAAACTAAAAAACCCCCCGGCTTGGGAGGTTTTTTGTTAGCGTGTTCAGTAATCTCTTACCGTTCAGTAGCCACCCAAGCCATCATAACCCGCCGCCGATAATAAGGACGAGTACAAGTACGTTAATAATGATGATAAGGGTGTTGATATTGCTGAACGATTTAGACATAGATTTTTGCCATTTAGACAACAAGCTTTTCAACTTACTGTTGAATAGGGTATACGGGTTTTTCAATACTGTCAACTAATTAGATGGAAAATCGTTCCGAACAGCACAAATTCATATAAAGTGCTGGCCAAGTATTGTGCATAACTTACAAAGCAACCTTTAGCACAGAGATGGTGAGAAGAATACATTGAGAATACGCTAATGGGCTTTCCACGCCCACCAAACCGTAAGTGTTAATCTCTTAAATTGCTAGCCCAAGCTGTTTTGCGCTTAAATTTTATACGGCTATAATAAGCGGCAAGTGCTTCACAAACTGCTTAGGTTGGCTCTATGTTAGCTTTATTTGGCATTCGTAGCGGTGAAGGGCGTATAGTAGCGCTTTTTCTTATCCATTCATTTTTTATAGGGATGGCTAAGGTCTTTGCTGATACGGCTGCATTAACGCTATTTCTAGACCGTTATGAAGCGGCTGATTTACCGTTCATGTATATTCTGTCCACAATCGTCATTGTTATCATTGGCCTCATTTATACGCAACTTGAAAAGCGCCTGCGTTTTCGCTGGCTGTTGATAACAAACTTGCTATTCACTTTTGGCGCATTGATTATTTTCAGGCTGCTATTTGTATGGACAGAAGCCGCATGGCCAGCAATGGTGTTGGCTATTGGGATTGAAGCCATGTGGGTGTTGAATAGCCTAGAATTTTGGGGATTGGCTAACCGCAGTTTTAACGTAAGGCAAGCTAAGAGGCTATTTGGATTCATTGGTTCGGGAGAAGTTGTCGCCGTTATCGCTGGTGGCTTTGCGGTTGCGCCCTTGTTGCAATTGTTTGATACCCCTAACCTCCTACTATTATCGGCGATTGGCATCACTGGCGCGCTGACCATACTACTTCTCACATTGCAATTTTCATCAGACCAAGCGCCATCTTTGAAAGAAGATAAGCGGGAAAGCCATTCGATTCGCGCATTATTCAAAGAGCGTTATGTGGTGCTGATATTCATTCTGGCGGCGCTTTCGGTCTCTGCGTTGTATTTTTCAGATAACATTTTCTCTATAAGTGCAGAGCAACAATATCCCAATCCTAATGAATTGGCGGCATTTCTAGGCGCGTTTTATGGCATTGCCGGAATTTTTCAGTTGGTGAGCCGTGCCGTGCTCTCTGGATTGCTTATCAATCGCTATGGGGTAATGGCGGGATTATTGGCACTGCCGCTTGCACTAACTATGTTTTCGGCGAGCGCGGTGGGAATAGCAGAAATTTTCGGACGTGATATTCCCCTTCTATTCTGGCTGATTATGCTTGTTAAACTGGCGGATAAGGCGCTGCGATATACTGTAAACCAATCTGCTAATCTGGTACTTTATCAGCCCTTTTCACCTCAAAAACGCATTGCGGTGCAAGTAACGGCGGAAAGTATTGTAGAAGCCATAGCAGGGGTGGTTACTGGCGTTATCCTTTTGGCATTGACGAATTTTTTGAACTTCGGTGCGATTGAGTTGCTGTTTATTCTGTTATTTGTTCTTTTGGGATGGATTGTTTCAGTTGTTTTTATCAATCGCGAATATGCACAGGTTCTAGTCCAAGCGCTGGCTAAGCGTAAATTAGTGCGGAGCAACTTAGTATTAGATAATTCCTCTATTCAAATTCTGGTGAACCGTTTGCAAAGTCCCCATGCAGGAGAGGTGATTTACGCTTTAGATACGTTGGAAGCGGCAGAGCATCCGTCATTTTTAGAAGCATTAAGCCAACTATGCGCACACCCTGCCCCAGAAGTCCGTGCGCACACGCTGAGAAAAATCGCCTCACGCAACTTAAGCGCCGCGCTGCCCGCCGTTCAAACAATGTTGGAACAGGAAGAAAGCCCGTATATCAAGGGAATTGCTATAGAAACACTGGCGCAATTGGAGGAAGTAGAAGCCCTTGATGATGTGTTGACATATCTTGATGCTGAAGAGCGAGAAGTACAGATTGGAGCACTGGTAGGGTTATTGCGGAGTGGCGGTATTGAAGGGGTGCTAGCGGCAGGCGAGCGTTTTTTGAGCTTAGAGAACTCTACAGATGCGCATGATCGGGCACTAGCAGCGCAAATATTGGGGCAAGTTGGCATCAGTAGCTTTTATCGCCCATTGATAAAGTTATTGCAAGACGAAGATTTGAACGTGCGGCGAGAAGCGATTATAGCCGCGAGTAAGGTGCAAAATCCTCGATTGTGGCCGATTGTCATTCAGGCGTTATATGTGCCAGAATTGGCCAACCAAGCGGTGCAAGCATTAATACAGGGTGGAGACCAGGTTTTGCCCCATTTACAAACCTTATTTGATGCTGACAAGATACCGAGACCGGTGCTTATTCATGCAACGCGGGCTTGTGGTGAAATAGGTGGCGATGGGGTTATTCAATTGCTTCACCATAGAATAGGCCACCCTGATGAAATTATACGCTATCATATCCTAGCAGCATTGAACGCGGCGGGGTATCAAGCGGAAGGCATCGATGCCCGTATCGTTTATATCAGGCTGCGGGAAGAGCTTAAAGAGGCTGTATGGACATTATACACAGCGACACTGATGGCGAGCGATGAGCGTTTTGGGCTGCTTTCAAGAGCGCTGCAACAGGAGTTCTCATATACGCGGCGGCGCATCCTATTCTTGCTCTCGCTTTTGTATGATCAAGACTCTGCCAATCAAATTGAGGAAAATATCTTGCATCCGATAGCAGAGCGGCGCGCATATGCCCTTGAAATTTTGGATGTATTGTTAGAGCAAGAGTTTAAGCCGCTGGTTTTACCCTTGTTTGAAGAAAGTACACCAGCGCGCCAATTAGAGCGACTATTACCCCATATGCCCCAAGAAAATGACGATGTAATGGCGCGTTACGAGGCTATATTGACATCGACATATCGCTATACCCATGCGTGGACGCGGGCATGCGCACTCTATATTGCGCCACAGTTTGAAAATGTGGATTATTCCCACATTATCGTTAGTGCACTGAAAAACACCCCTGATGATCCGCTCATTCAAGAAACGGCATTGTGGGCGTTGTATCATATAGCGCCGGGGCTATATCGCCTTTATACACAAACATTGAATAAAAAGCCGGATGACGAGCGGAAAACCTCGACGACAATCACTATCACCAAAACTATCGCTCAAATTGAACGCTTTATTAAAGGGGGGCGAAAAATGCTGATTACTGTTGAGCTAGTCATGCTCTTGAAAACCGTGAGTATTTTTGCAGAAACGCCTGAAGACTTGCTGGCTGAAGTTGCAGGGCTTTTGGAAGAATTAGACGTTCCGGCAGGGACATCAATCATCCGAAAAGGGGAACATGGCGATTGTATGTATATCATTGCATCTGGCGAAGTGCGCGTACATGATGGTGAACATACGATTATACATTTGGGAGAACGGGATGTCGTCGGTGAAATGGCGCTATTAGATGCTGAGCCGCGAAATGCAGATGTAACGGCATCGCAGGACTCTGTTTTGCTAAAACTCAATCAAGACGCTTTTTATGAGTTACTCTCACGCCATCCAGAAGTGACACGAGGTATTCTGAAAGTATTGGCGCGGCGGCTACGGGCGATGACGCAACACGCGGATTAAGCCCAAAATCAATGAGGGGCGATTGGTTGATGACGCCCCTCTTCCCTAAATTATGCCATGATAAAAGGAACTTCTGTTAATCGCGCAGGTTGAACAAATACATCCCTATACCAACCATGATAAGACCAAATGTGAGGACAATCAGCACGTCGCCCCAAACGGTCAAGGGTTTGCCAAAGACCTCCATACCAAGACCGAAACGGGACAGATTATCCATGATGAAATCGGGTAAATTCTGAAAGGAGAGTACCACACGGCGGAGCAAATCAACGGCGTAACTGGCCGGATTGATTTTCACAATGAATTCCATCCATGCTGGCAAATTGGTCAGTGGGAAGAACGCGCCACTGAGGAAGATCATGGGGAATGTGATGAACTGGTTAATGACCTGAAAACCTTCTGTGCTGCGCATCCGTGAGGCAATCGTCACGCCCATGGCGGTAAGTGCGAAGGCGGTCAAGAACATCATTGGCCATAGGGCAAGAAATAGCGGTAATGAGATTTCAATACCAGCCACAGGGGCGAAAATGAAGACTAGTGTCCCTTGTAATGTCGCCACTGTAGCGCCACCGAGCGTTTTGCCGAAAGCAATCGCAGAGCGGTTAATCGGCGCAACCAGCACTTCTTTCAAAATTCCGAACTCACGGTCAAAGACCACAGATATGCCGCTAAAAATTGCGGCAAAAAACAAGTTCATTCCCACAATGCCAGGGAAAATGAATTGCTTAAAGTCTACTTCTACGCCCGGCGGCGGTTGAATGCTGGCACCACCGGCAAGATTTCCCATAGAACCACTTAGACCGCTACCAAAAACAAACAAGAAGATGACGGGAAACGTCATAGAGCCGATGATGCGAGGCTTATCGCGCCACCAACGGAGCATTTCGCGTTTCCAGATGGTATAGATAGCTGCCAGATTATGGGACATCTTGGTGTACTCCTTTTGGTGAATGCTTGTAAGATAGTTGAGTGGCTTAACGGCGACGAATACGGCGCATCTGGCGTAAGCGAGCACGGTTCACATCTTTGCTATCCAGCTCGGAATCACGGATTGAGCGGCCAGTGAGCTTTAGGAATACGTCATCAAGCGTTGGGCGGTGCATGTTGAGGCGCTGGATATTGCCATCGTATTCGCGCACGAATTGCGGGATGAAGGACGCAGCGTCTTTAACTTCGAAACGAACTTCGCCTTTAGCGGCATCGGCAACGGTTTCTATGTTAAATTGCTCTTGAATACGCTGGGCATCTGCATTGGGTGTCTCAGTGGCGATGGTGATAATATCGCCGCCCACTTGACTTTTAAGGCCTTCGGGCGTATTTAATGCCACAATTTCGCCATGATCCATAATCACGATGCGGTCGGCAAATTCGGCTTCTTCCATGTAATGGGTTGTGAGGAAGATAGTGATATTTTCTTCTTCACGCAAACGAAGGATATAATCCCACGTGTAGCGGCGTGTCTGCGGGTCAAGGCCGGTGGTCGGCTCATCAAGGAAGAGCAAGCGCGGGGTATGAAGCAAACCGCGCGCAATTTCTAGACGGCGTTTCATGCCACCAGAAAACCGTTCTACAATTTCGTTAGCACGGTCATCAAGTTGCACCATTTCCAACATACGCATAATGCGTTTACGACGTTCTGCGCGTGGGATTTGATAGAGAACCGCATGGAAATCCATGTTCTCATAAGCGGTTAGGCTATCGTCAAGGCTGGGTTCTTGAAAAACAATCCCGATTGAGCGGCGGACTTCGGCACGTTGGCTTTCAATATCATAGCCAGCGATTGTCGCTTTGCCAGCTGTTGGGGCGAGTAAGGTGGCCAGCATGGAAATGGTGGTTGTTTTGCCAGCGCCATTTGGGCCAAGAAAGCCGAAAATCTCGCCTTGTTTCACATTAAAGCTGATGCCTTTTACGGCGGCAAAATCGCCATATCGCTTCACTAAACTATCAACTTCGACAATGGGAGACGCTTCCCGATGATTTTGGGTTTGGGATTGTTGGGTTGCGGCATTACTCAAGGTTACTCTCCTCACTTTCTTCACGCGCTTGTGCTGCCAGCGCATGTTCTAAAGCTTCAACGATATATTGCTGAGTTTCGGGCGACATATGACGTAAAAGTTGCATGATACTCTCTAAACGGAACTGGTAGAGTTGGTTATAAATCGCCCTCCCCTTTTCGCCTAAATAGAGGCGCATCTGACGCGCATCTTCTGGGTCCGGCTGGCGTTCCAGGAGGCCAAGTGCTTCTAAGTCGCGCATGGCATTGGAGACAGCGGCGGGCGTTATCTCTAGCAAATGGGCAATTTCTTTTTGGGATAAGCCGGGTTGCTCTCGAATGAGATGTAAGGCGCGGATTTGATTCATGTTTAAGTTATTACCGTGAAGCATATCCTTAAAAACGGCGGGCATTCTATAACGCGCCATTTTCCCCACGGCGTCCATAACTTGTAAGAAGCGCTTGGCATAGCTGGTTGTTTGTTCTGGCTCTTGTGGCATCGAGAAAACCATTTAATTAACTTAATTAACTATTTGAGAGTATAAGAGAAGAGTGAGGTGGGTGTCAACATAGAATTACATTAGAAAAGTGATAGCAAACTTCAATCGTCAGCTATTCTTCTTCAATGAGCAGCCGTCGCAAGACTTTGCCCACAAAAGATTTTGGGAGTTCCTCGCGGAATTCAATATCCCAAGGGACAGCATAGGGTTCTAAGCGGCGGCGGCAAAGTTCTAGTAATTCTTCTTTGGTGAGCTTTGTACCTTTGCGGGGGACGACAAATGCCTTGACTTTCTGACCTTCTTCCGCACGCCCCACCCCAACGACAGCCGCTTCTAGAACCTTGCTATTCTCGTAGAGAATCTCTTCGACATCGCGGGGATAAACGCTATATTGGCCAGCTAAAATTGTGTCGCGCTTACGGCTGATAATTTGGAAGTAGCCATCAGTATCCATGACTGCGACATCGCCGGTATAGAGCCAGCCATCTCTTATTGCCGATTCGCTATCGTTATCATTTTCCCAATAGCCCTGCATCACCTGAGGACCTCTAATGACTAGTTCGCCGATTTGACCCGGTGCAAGGTCTTCGCCTGTCGTTAAATCCACGATGCGGGCATCTGTATTTGGTAGGGGCACACCTATGCAACCCACTTTGCGCACGCCATAAAGTGGGTTGGCGTGGGTGACTGGCGAGGCTTCGGTGAGGCCATATCCTTCTACTAAACGGCCACGAGTTAATTTTTCAAAGGCCTCTTGTACTTCTACAGGCAAGGGAGCAGCGCCGCTGATACAGGCTTTGACGGAATCTAAGCCATAGGCGCGAACATTGGGGGCTTGGTTGATGATGGTATACATAGAGGGAACACCGGGGAACAATGTGGGGCGGTAACGCTTAATATGCTCAAGCACTTGTTGCAACTCGAAAACGGAGAGCAATATCATGGTAGCACCCAGCAAAATTGGGACATTCATGGCAGCGGTCATGCCATAGCTGTGCATAAAGGGGATGATGGAGAGCACAGTTTCTTTGCCATAGCTGAGGCCGGGAATCCAATGGCGCGTTTGAAGGGCGTTGGCGACTAAATTACTATGTGAAAGCTTGACGCCTTTAGGGTCATCAGTTGTGCCGCTGGTATAAACAATGGCGGCTAAATCGGTATGCTTCACGTCAATAGATGGCGGGGTTATAGGTTGGTTGCGGACTATATCATCCCACATTTCGCCGAGTTTGGGTTGATGCATTGAAGTCAAATGCACTTCTGGTAAATCAATGCCCAGCATTTTCAGATAACCGATAATAGCATTCACAGGCTGGACATCGGCCAAAATAATATGGGGTGTGCCAGCATATTCACGGACAGCTTCTAAAAGCGGGGTGTGGACGGATAAGGTCACCAGAACAGATGCTTGGGTAGATTGCAACTGGCGTACAATTTGCGGCATATCAGCATCAGGGTTAGGAAGCACCACCACCGCACCAACTTTTAGCGCGCCATAATAAGCAGCGACAAACTGGGGCGCGTTGGGCATGACAATCATCACCCGATCGCCCTGTTTAACTCCCCGTGCCAATAAGGCATGCGCGAATTGATTGGCCAAAGCATCAAGCTGGGCGTATGTCATGGAAATGCCGTAGTAAATAATCGCCTTGCGTTTGGGCACCCAATCTGCTGCGCCTTCTAAAAAGCGGTGAAGCGGCTGGCGAGGAATAGGAATCGTGCGGGGCACATCTTTGCCATAAGCGGGCAACCATGGGCGGCGGTTCAACAGGCCATCGCCATTTTCTTGGGTTCGCCAGAGGCGATGCTTATTGCCTTCGATAAACCGTTCAATGGCACGATTAACCGCCTGATGGCGCTCTAATTGCACTTTGTGCTTGGCCGAACCGACATCGTATATTTCGGCATTAGGCACCATTTTACCAACGTCATCAAAAACATAACGCGGGAAATAGTTATCACGCTCGCCTGTAATGACCAGTGTTGGTGTTTGTATGTTGCGCAGTAAAGGCCAACCATGCCATTGGCGCAAGTTATTCATCATCATCCGCTTCATCACATGCAATTCAGCATTCCAGCGGGGACGATAGCGCCAAAGTGGGCGTAGGGTGGCTGTGGGAATGCGAAAGGCTAAAGAGGCGGCGCGGGGCAAGGGGTATTCCCCTGCTGTGGCGATAAGTACCAGCTTTTCGAGATGTTCTGGATAGCGATTGGCATATTCAACACATATTGACCCGCCAAAGGAGTGGCCAATAAGGATGAATTTTTCGGGTAAGTTGAGGTGCGTGACGACGGCTTGTAAATCTTCTACCAATTCATCCATTGTGTAGCGGGTGTAAGGGGCATCGCTTTGCCCATGACCGCGCAAATCTGGCACGACAACGCGATAATTATGGGAAAAATGGTTGATTTGATGCTCCCATGTTTCGGCACAACCGGCATATCCATGAACAAACATGATTGTTCGCTCAACGCCCTCTGGCGCCATATCAATAACACTGAGGGAATGAGTGGAAGTATCTGGCATGGGCACTTCTACTCGATAAAGGTTGAAATCTAATTGTTGGGTGCTGCGTTTGATACCACGTAGTTTCTTTTTCATGACTCGCTACTCTTTTTGCGTTTATATTACTTCAGTTTGAAGGCCTATGGCTAGTTTTGCCCGTAATAAGGCCAATAGAGTTTGACAGTCGTTAGAAATCTCCGCTATAGTGTGAGCAAGTTACCCACTTAAGCAGGTAGATAAATCAAGCGGGGCGCAAGTTGTTGGTATAGTCCTCTTAAACAATTTTGCTCATTAACGTAAGTTTTTTAGATTAAACAACTCTAGACATTGGGTCTTACAGCATCACAAGCAAAGGATGGCTTTGTGTATTTAGAAGCGTACACAGAAACACATGGTTTTGAGCAGCTCAAAGCTGAGTGGAACGAGTTGTTAGCACGCAGCTATGCCAATCGCGTATTCACAACATGGGAATGGCAAACCACATGGTGGAATGCTTATCATCCCGGCCAACTATGGATTATAACCTGTCGAAATGAAGAAGGGCGACTGTTAGGTATAGCGCCTTGGTTTATTCAAGAGCATCCGAAGCTGGGCAGAGTTGTGCGAACGGTGGGATGTGTCGAGGTTACCGACTATCTCGATGTTATTGTAGACCGCGATTGTGTGGCACCAGTCTTAGCTGCATTAGGGGGCTATCTTGCTGAACAACACGACCGATTTGATGTTCTCGACCTTTGCAATTTACCAGAAAATTCCCCCACCCCAGAGACGTTCCCCATCTATCTTCAAGAGCACGGTTTTCAGGTACAAGTTCAACAACAAGAAGTTTGCCCTATTATCAAACTACCGAATAGCTTTGAGGAATATGTCGCCTCTTTGGGGAAAAAATACCGTCATGAGTTGCGGCGTAAAATCCGCCGTGCAGAGGGGGCGGCACAAATTGACTGGTACATTGTCGGCCATGAGCATGATTTAGCTGCAGAACTGAACCGGTTTGCGGACATGATGGCGGCTAGCGACCCAACCAAAGCGGAATTTTTGCAAGATGAGCAAAACATGGCTTTCTTCAAAGCGATGGCGCCAGTCATGCTGAATGCAGGCTGGTTACAGCTCAATTTCTTAACGGTGAATGGCGAGCCAGCAGCAGCTTATTTGAATTTTGATTATGGCAATCGCATTTTGGTATATAACTCTGGTTTATACCCGGCAGAATTTGGCCATCTTAGCCCCGGTATTGTGCTGTTGGCAAAGAATATTCGCCACGCCATTGAGCAAGGGCGAGAGGAATTCGACTTTCTGAGAGGGAATGAAGTTTACAAATATCATATGGGAGGCGTAGATACAGCAGTATTTATGCTGCAAGCGCGCTACAATAGCAATTAGCTCCCAAATATGGGGAGGTGAATGATGTCGATTCAACGTATTGCCTTAATTTCAGTTCATGCCAGCCCACTAGCGCCATTGGGTGGAAAAAAAACGGGTGGAATGAATGTCTATGTTCGAGAGTTAGCTCAAGAGCTGGGCAAGCGGGGGATTGAAATCGACATTTTCACCCGAAAAGTTTCATCACTTGAACCAGAAGTAAATCACAGATTAGGCAAGCAGGTGCGTGTTATCAGCATCCCAGCCGGCCCATTACAGCCATTGGGTCCAGATGAATTGTATGGATATTTACAG
>WGEI01000259.1 GCA_015492875.1 Anaerolineae bacterium
GGTTCACCACGTACACCGAAATGGTATTGCCGGGGGTAAGCTGTTCCAGCAGGGTGCGGTTCATGCGCTCTAGTTCGCGGCTGGGGACAACCCCTTCTCGCCCTTCGCCCAAGTCAACATAAACCGCTGTGGGTAGGGTGCGGGTGACTGTGCCCTCTAATAAATCGCCGCGCTTGAGGCCGCTTGTTTCGGCTGGGCGCTCTGCTTGTGGGGCTTCATCGGCGCTTGCTTCTTTTTCTTCTCTGTCGATGCCATCCCCATTGCTACCCGCACTCGGCGCATCCGCATTCTCGTCGACAATGGCGGTTGTTTCCTCACTGTCTGGCGCGGGGGCTGCCTCTGCCGTGGCGGTTTCCTCTGTTACTGTTTCCTGTTCTGGTGTGGCGTCCATCACAGTCTCTTCCGTTTCTGTTTGCGGTAACTCGGTGTTCGTCGGATTAGGCTGTTCCGACTGGTCGCCGAGTTCTGGTCTATTCACTTCCATGGTGCTGCGCTACCGTCCGTCTGCTTTTATCGTGAGTTATCGCAGCGATTATACATGTCACATCGCCAATTATCAAACATAGCTTTCCTTATTTATGTCTAATTTAGGGATTATGGCCTAGTTTTGCGGGGGAAGCGTTGTCATATATGGGGCATAACGCTAAAATCGCCCCATCTTTTACCGTGTTGGGAGTATTTTATGCGCTTACTAATTTTTGGCGGCACGCAATTCGTCGGGCGTTATATTACCGAAGCCGCCCTCGCCAACGGCCACGAGGTCACGCTATTCAATCGTGGCCGCACCAACGCCGCCCTTTTCCCCCAAGTGGAAAAAATCATCGGAGACCGCAACCAAGATTTGGACTTGTTGCGCGGGCGCCAGTGGGATGCTTGCATTGATGTGAATGCCTATGTGCCGCGGGCAGTGCGTGAAGCGCTAGAGGTACTACAGGGGGCGATTGGGCACTATGTCTTCATTTCCACTATTTCGGTATATGCAGATAACAGCCTGCCCGACCAGACCGAAGATGCCCCGTTAAAAACCCTTGATGACCCCGCAACAGAGGCCGTCACACCAGAAACTTATGGCGGGTTAAAAGTGCTCTGTGAGCAAGTGGCGCAGCAGATGATGGGCGAGCGCACCTTGATTATTCGCCCCGGTTTCGTTGTTGGCCCTCATGACCATACAGACCGTTTCCCCTATTGGGTGCGGCGGGCGGCACAGGGTGGCGAGATGTTAGCCCCCGCTAGCCCCGACCATCCTATTCAGTTTGTCGACGCGCGCGACCTCGCCGCCTTCACCCTGCGCCATACCGAATCGGCCACAAACGATATTTTCCACGTCACTGGCCCCAAAACGCCGCTAACATGGGGCGCGCTATTGCAAACCTGCATCGAGGTCACGGGCGGTGATACGCGCTTAACATGGGTCGATGAAGACTTTATCAAAGCGCATGAGCTGGTGGGTTTCGGCTTGCCCATGTGGGTGGCTAGCGAAGAGAGTGGCCTGTTGCGCATCAATATCGACAAAGCGCTACAGGCTGGCTTGACCCATCGCCCCCTAGCCGAAACGGTTGCCGATACATGGGTGTGGGAGAAAAGCCGCCCCGATGATGTTGAACACCGCTTCGGCCTCACTGCGGAACGAGAGGCGCAGCTATTGCGGCTTTGGCATGAATCATAGGGTGCATAAATATGATATATCGTGGGGCAGGCGATGGGCGAATTCTGGTGTTATGTATCGCGGCGTGGGAATTGCTCGTCTAGTCACATAAGTCGTTTTTTGAAATATAATGAAAGGTAAGCTGATGTTAGAAATTATTAAAGAAACGCCCACTGGCGAAGCTCGCCCTGTCCCCCTGTTATTCATTCATGGTGCATGGCATGGCGCGTGGTGCTGGCAACCGCATTTTTTGCCCTATTTTGCCCAGCAAGGCTTTCAATCCTACGCCATGAGCTTTCGCAATCACGGCAAAAGCCACCATTTAGGCGCGCTGAATCTCGTTGGGGCGTGGGATTACGTCGCGGATGTGCAGCAAGCTGTCGCCCAAATCAATAACGAGACTGGTGCTATGCCTGTGCTCATCGGGCACAGTTTGGGCGGCTATGTGGTGCAAAAGTATCTAGAAGTTCAGCCCGCGCCCGCCGCCGTCCTGCTGGCCTCTGTGCCGGTTGGCGGCTCGTTTCGTTTTGTGCGCCGTATGCTCTGGTATTTGTTGCGCCAGCATCCGCTGCGCCTGTTGCAAATGCTCTTCCTGCTAGACCTAAAACAGGTTGTCGCTACTGCCGAACAAGTGGCGCATTGGTTCTTCCACCCCGATACGCCCATCGAACACATTGCCCAATACCACGCTTTCCTCCAGTCAGAATCCATGCGCATTCTATTTGATACCGCCTTTTTCCAGCGGCCTCGCCCCAAGCGCATCCGCCCGACGCCGCTGCTGGTTGTCGCTGCCGAGCAAGACCGCGTGTTCAGCGTTGCCGAACAGCACCAAACCGCGTTGGCTTATCAAGTGGCGCCAGTGATTGTGCCCAAC
>WGEI01000260.1 GCA_015492875.1 Anaerolineae bacterium
GATTTGCGCTATACTGATTTGAGCCATGCCAACCTGTCTCACACCGATTTTTTCAAAACCAATTTGCAAGAGGCCATTTTAGCGGGTGCGGATTTGCGCGGGGCGCAGATGATGATGGCTAATTTGGAGAATGCTAATTTACAAGGGGCGAACTTGCAGGGGGCGAACTTACAGGGGGCAAACTTGCAAGGTGCAGATTTGCGCGGAACAGACTTGCAAGGGGCGAACTTACACCGCGCCAACTTACGCGGGGCGCGTTTGGATGATGCGATTTTTGACCGTCAAACCATATTGCCAGACCGCCAAAAGTGGTCGCCTCGTGTGGCCTTAGCTGATTATCTGCGCGGCACTATCCCAGACTTCCCCGCCGGTGATGTGCCAATGCTCGATGCCGAACAGCGCCTCGATAATGTGCAAATGTTTGATGATGAGCAAGACCCCGATGATATTGATGGTAGAATTAACCTCAACTAATCCTGTTGACTTTTCCGTTTGCTAGCAAATTAATCTGGTTGTTTCAGCAGTAACGCGAGGCGCAAGCGCAGGGCGTTATTATCGGCGATGGCGATATCGAGGGCGATAGCGTCGACGAGGGCGCGCAGCATTTCGGTATAGGGTTGGATGATGGCGGCTTCTGGCCAGCCGATGGCTTCGGTATCTAATAGCGTGAGTAGCCATTGGGTGGTTTGGGTGGCGCTATCGCCAATTAAAAAGAGCGAGGCGAGGGGCGCGGCCAAGCGGTAGGGGCGGGCGGCGAGGTAGGGCGCACTTTGGTTGAGGTGCGGGGCATCGCTGAAAACGGTTTGGCCGATGTTGCGCTCTAGCAGGAAAAATAGGCGTTCATCTGTGCCGAGCAGGAACGAACCTGCGGCAGTGTGGAAGAGCAGGGCGGGGCGCGGTGCGGGCAGCATCAGCTGGCTAATTTCGATGGTGACATCCTCGCCCAATACGGCACTATCAGGGAGGGTGCGTTGCAGGTAGTCGAAGAGGTTTTGCGCTTGCTGGCTGTCGGTCACTTGTAGTAAGAGGCCGGGCTGGAGCGCGGCAATCAGCGATTGGTTACTGGGCGTTTGGGGCGGGCTATTGAGGAAAAAGGCATAATCGCCAGTGCTCCATGAGTACAAATCGCCGTATAAATCAATGCCGAGCAAGGCTTGCAGGGTGCGGGAAAAGTCCTCTTCGATAGATTCGCGGCTACTGGTGGCGCTTAAACTGGCGACGAGGTCGGCGGCGAGGCCAACAAAGAGGCGCAGGTCATGGGCGAAGAGGGTGAGGGCGGCGTTTTGGGGCACGTAGGCCGCCAGCGTTTCTGAGTGCGTTTGGGTGATGGTGCGCTCGCCAGCGCGTAGCTGAACAGTGTCGATGAGCAGGGCGCGTATATCGTCCAACAGAATGCCGATGGCGGCGCTCTGAATGGTCTCTGGGTTGAGGCCGAGCGCGGTCATGATGGCGCGGTCTTCTCGGTAAAGTTGCTCTGGGATGAAGGCGGGTGTATCAAAATAGGCCAAAAGGTCATAGCCCTGCTCTGGCAGGCTGGCGATGGCTTGGCCGATGGTGGCGTTTGCAGCCAGTGTTGCGGCTTGTGGCGAATAGCTGTCGTCGTTAATAGCGAGGGTGATGCCTTGCGGGGCGAAGGAGAGGCTGATGGGCAGGGTGGCGGCGTGATAGATTGTGCCGCCAGCGAGGGGCTGGCCGCCGTCGTGTTGGCCAAGTAGCGCGGTGGCGAAGATGTTCTGAACGAAGCGCCCTAAAGCGATGTTGAGCGGGACAGCGATGTAGATTTTGGGGGTGGGATTGGCCATATCCTTCGCGCCAATGGCCAGCATATCCGCGCCATAGGATTCTAGCGTATCGAGGGCGATGCCGAGCGCTTGACTGAGGACGGCGGGGTCAAGATATTGGGCGTTTGGGTCAATTAGGCGGACGATGAACGCTAATGATAGTTCCGTCTGGCTGAGGTCTGGCGGCAGGGCGGGGGAGATGTGGTCGGCGAGCGTTGCTAGCTGTTGGCGAAAGGGCGCATCGAGGCGGGTGGCGGCGAAGATTTCTACCCCATCGGGGATGAGCGCCTGTGCGCTGGTGATGCGTTCGGGCGTTAGGCGGTAGTAATCCTGTGCGGTGGCGGGCGCAACCGTGACGAGGGCGAAGGCGATGATGATGAGCCAGAAGTGAGTTTTCCGCATAGCCAATTCCTTTTCCAACAGTTCTCTAAGGCCAAACCCATAAACCGCGCGTATTTATAGTACCATCTGCCCGCAGGGGCAAGGCACACTCTTCATTATATATACGCCCAGCGGGGAGATTGGTTGTAGGGGGCTGGGCGTATTCGTTTACTAAGTGCGCTAGAGCACCAACTCGGCCATCAAACGTACGGCCTCAATGTCGTAGGTCATCAAGTTGAGCGTGGTGACGGGGCTATCTTTCCAACGGGAAAGGCGCTCTTTGATGCGGCCTGCGGGTCCAACGAGGGCGACATCGTCAATGAGCGCTTCGGGAACGGCCATGACGGCGCCGGCTTTATCGCCACTGAGGTATTTGTCTTGAATATCGTGGGCAGCGCCTTCATAGCCGAAGCGGCAGGCGAGGTCAAAGTAAAAGTTTTTGCCACGCGCGCCCATGCCGCCAATATAGAGCGCAAGGACAGGGCGAACGGCGTTATAGCAAGTTTCCAGGTCATCGCCGAGCACGATTTGCACGCTGGGCGCAACATCGAAGTTATGTAGCCCCTTATCGCCATCGGCACGGGCGAAGCCTTCTGCTAGCGCTTCCTTATATATATCAAAGCGCTCTGGCGAGAAGAAGATGGGCAGCCAGCCGTCGGCAATTTCGGCGGTGAGGGCGACGTTCTTGGGGCCGATGGCGGCGAGATAGATGGGAATATCGGGGCGGCCATGAATGATGCTTTTCAGTGGCTTGCCGAGACCAGTGGCATCTTCGCCATGATAGGGGATTTGGTAGTATG
Source organism: Anaerolineae bacterium (assembly GCA_015492875.1). GTDB lineage: Bacteria > Chloroflexota > Anaerolineae > Aggregatilineales > Phototrophicaceae > S146-30. The sequence goes on from WGEI01000260.1 coordinate 2,963, forward strand.
CGCCATCGAACTGTAGCGGTTTTTCGCGGGCGAAGATTTGGCGGACGATGGCGACATATTCGCGGGTACGGGTGAGGGGGCGGCCATAGGATTGGCCATGCCAGCCTTCGACGACTTGCGGGCCACTGAGGCCAAGCCCTAACAACATGCGCCCGCCGCTGAGTTGGTCGAGCGTCATGGCGGTCATAGCGGTCATAGCGGGGGTGCGGGCGGGCATTTGCATAATCGCCGTGCCCAGATGGATGCGTTCGGTCTGTGCGCCAATCCATGCCAGCGGGGTGACGGCGTCTGAGCCATAGGCTTCGGCAGTCCAGACGGCATAATAGCCCAAACGGTCGGCCTCTTTAATCATGTCCATCGGAAGTTCAATTTTGGCGCCGGAATAGCCGGCCATAATGCCTAAACGCATGAGGTGCTCCTTGTTGTAAAGCGCAATAGTTTGTTAGGTGGAGTATACCGCGAGGTGGGAGAAGCTGCTGTAACAGTGTCCTGAACGCTTTGCACATCTGCTGCAGAGGGAGAGGAGAGCGGAAGTGATGGGGTGTGGCGTCAGGCTTTGTATATCGAGGGGCGGAAGGTCAGATGAGGGCTTCGAAGAGAGCGCGTTTTCACCTGACCTGTGGAGATTGTGTTATCACTCAAAATTTATGCCGAAGCGGACGGAATATACACTATCATCGAAGACATAGCCTTCAAGGTTATCCCATATCCAACATTTGGGGAAACGAGGATAATTGATACGCAAAACCAGTAGTTCACTTTCGCCTTGTCTTCCCATGGAGGTAATAGTGAGTGGGATATAGCTGTATTTGTTATCGGGTGTGGCAGCGACGTAGAGAACATTATCGCCAGAAGGGGTAATTGGCACTTGTTCACCGTCGATTAAGGCGATAATAGCGAAGGGGGAATTTTGTGGTTCGATGCCATGTTCAGATAATCTTCCGACATTCTCCATGTAACCGCCTATTGCGTAAAAATCTAGCTTGTCTCGAACGGTTTTATAAACATCACCATCAGCCCATGCAGTTAAAGCTCTTTCCGTACTTAGTGAGAGATTAATGTAGCCCGGGTTGAGGAAGTTTCTGCGGCTATCTGGCTCTAACAGATTATATGCTTGTGTGGGGAAGGTGGGGTTATCGCCAACGACCAGTGTCACCCGAAAAGGAAAGGTAATGACAGAACCAGACGGGTAAAGTTCTTCTCGTGATTCGCCCAAGACAATGAATTCATGAATACCAGGAGATAAAGGTGGCAAGTGAAATTCAAAAGAAGTGCGATCACCAGGGTTCATTGTGATGTCGTAATAAATCCCTGTTTCGTTATCAAAAGCCGAAATTTGCTGCTCATCAAGAAATACATAATAGCGTAAGTTTACCGAATACCCTGTTTCGGGCAGGAGGTAGAGATGAAAAGTGGCTGTAGTGGGCACGTCGGCGTTAATTTGGTAGGTAAAATACCCCAGATTTGCTTCTACTCCAGATATATGTTCGGGCATCATGCCATACCCCATCCCTGTTGCAATAGGTGGGTCAGAAAGAAACTCATTAATGGACATCGGAGGTAGCTTAGGAGGTGGGCAGAAGCTGCCATCTGGTTGAGGGGCAATGCCTAAACTAGCGGGAGAGTGTTCAATAATAATGATTGTTTCATCCTGTGAATGGGTGTGAGGGATGGCTAGCCAAATGATTAACGTGATAGTGGAAATAGTTGACAGCCTGATGAGTTTTATAAAGCGAGACCTTTTCATAAGATACTCTCTCCTATTTAGGCGGAACGTCCCATTCATATAGACGTTAACAACTTAATTTTTACTGCTATAAAAAAATAATATGGCAGAATATTTTGTATAACATGCACAGTTATGCTTGCTTGGGTGGGGGATTGGTTTTAGTGTTAGAATTGAGTTTAATGAAGATATTTATAATGAAAGATTAAGAGATGGACAAAGAAGCTATTTGTGAACAAGAACTCGTAGAGCAAGCTAGCTTCAATCATGCTGCATTTGAGATGGTGTATAAGCGATATTTTGATCGCATATTTCGCTATGTGGCCGCACGGGTAGATCACCCGCAGGATGTTGAAGATTTAGTTGCCGAAATTTTCATGCGGGTTTTTAAGGCGTTGTCGAGATGCCATAATCAACATGAACAGAGCTTTTCCGCTTGGGTGTTCACCATCGCCCGACATATGATTGCTGATTATTATCGCAAGAGGGGGCGTGAGCCGCAGGAAATAGCACTCGACAGGGTGGCTGATACATCAGCATCAAATGGCGACCCGAAAAAGCTGGTTATTGCTTATGAGAATGATGCTGAATTTCAGCAATTATTGCTTTTTTTACCACAACGCCAACGCGAGATAATTATCTTGAGATTTTTTAATGGGATGAGAAACAAGGAAATTGCGATAGCGCTACAAATTGACGAGCGCACAGTAGCCGCTCATCTAAGCAAAGGGCTGAAAAGTTTATATCACCGTATCCATTCAGTTCGTTGCTTATAATTGCGCTGTAGTTCCCCCCACAGCACTGCAAAACTTCACCCCAATACTTCCAATGCCGCTAACATGCGGGCGGCGGCGTGGCCATCGCCATAAAAGTCGGGATGTTCGACGGGGGGTGGGGTGAGCGCTTCGGCAATGGCGCGGAGAATGGCGTCTGTTTGCGCTTCCGCTAGGCGATTCCAGCCACTATTGACTGTTTCCACCCATTCGGTTTCGGTGCGGACGGTGACGCAGGGCGTTCTTAAGA
>WGEI01000261.1 GCA_015492875.1 Anaerolineae bacterium
ATACTACGGTCGCCGACAATCATCGGCACAAGTACGGTTGTCTCAATACCAAGGCGCTCCGCAATTTGGCGATAGCTAGGCAAAATGCGCTTATCGTGGGCAATACTATGGCTGAGGAAGGGCTGCCGTGAGCGCGCGGGCGATAGTTGGGCATCTAATGAGTTCGCGTCTTGCACCCATGGTTCGGAGACATTAATGCCATAGACCCAACGCGGGTATGTGACTAGATTGCCGGTCGATTTATCGACGATGTTAATGTATACCGCTGGGCTGTTGGTCAAGTTGCCAATCTCGCGTAAGACAGGCTCAAAAGATTGCTCGGTGGCAATCACGGCGCTGGCCAACTGGGCGATACGGCGCAAACTTTCGGCCTGTTGGGCACTTTGTTGCACTTCACGATAGAGGCGGGCATTCTCGATGATAGCAGCGGCCTGTGTGGCAAAAATCAAGAGCAGGCGCGCGTCATTATCATCAAAATCTTCGCCATCAAGCTTATTGGAAACTTGCACAACCCCTAAACGACGGCCACCAGCCGAAAGGGCGGCAATCATCGTTTTCTTAACGCCGAGCGCTTCCGCAAGCTGGTCTAAGCCAGCCTCAAAAACTAGGGCGTCGGTGGCGGTGTTGTTGGTATACCAGTAATCTTCCTCTTCCCACAGTTCGGCCATCACCGTGCCGGGTTCTACCGAGATGCGATAGTCATTGATGAGGTCGCTATCGATACCATAGAATGGCAAGCGGCTCACTAGCGCCTGTTCTTCTGGGGCATAGAGTAGAATGCCGCACATTTGGATATTCATCAAGCGACCAATACGCTCGGTAATCTCTGAGAAGAATTCACCTTCGTGGCTGAGCGCGCCGATAGCATGGGTAATTTCCTGTAAACCGAGCAGCTCTGCATCGAGGCGGCGCTCGCGCTGGTACAGGCGGATATTTTCCACAACGATAGTGGCCTGCGCGGCAAGAACGCGGAGGTTCTGCAAATCACGTGGGGCAAAGCCACCTTCTGCGCGTTTATTGCTCACGGCGATAATGCCGATGCGTTCACCGCCAACCTGTAACGGGAATAAGGCGATATTGTGAATGCCGACGAGTTCGGCTAAGGGGCGTAACCCGGAAGCATCGAGCAACGGCTCTTCTAACAGGTCATTGGAAATCCAATAAGGCTGATTTAACCAAATGTCTCGCTGAAGGCTGCCCTCTGGCAAGGAGATGATAATGCCGGGCACAAGGTGCGGCGGCATACCGAAGAATGGCGGCTGGGCGATTAAGGCCTCGCGCTCTTCATCATAGAGGAAGATACCGCACATTTCGGCATCGACAAGGTTGGCAATGCGCTCATTCAAGGCGGCGTAGATGGGTTCGGCATCGCCCGTTGTCTCGGAAGCAATTTCCTGTAGGCTGGCAATGTCTTCAACACGATTCACTTGGTGGGTATACAGCATAGCATTATAAATCGCTACACTGATAGGTCGCGAGAGCGCCTCTAGTAAGGCTAAATCGCTCTGTTTGAAGGCGTTTGGCTTTAGGCGGAAAAGTTCAAACGTACCGATGAAGGTCTCGCCCAACATAAGCGGAAAAGCGAGAATGCTTTTGAATGGCAACGATTCCACTTTGGGGCGCACAGCTGCGGGATGGTCGGGGTCGCCGATGATGAGCGGTTGGCGGTAGCGCGCCACCCAGCCGGTAACGCCCTCCCCCACGCGGTAGACACCGCCGCCGCTAGCGCTCATCTCCAGCAGATACATGGCGTTGCCAATCCAGCCACGTTGGTATAGCAGCTTTTGCTCTTCATCCCATAAGCAAATCTCGCCAGCTTCTACTGGTAGCTCTTTGCTGATAATCGTCAACAGCGTTTGCAGCACCTGCTCAACGCCCATACTGGCGTTCACAGTCTCATCGATTTCGGTGATGAGCGCCATCGCTTTTGAGAGGTCTACGGTGGAATCACTGCGTACAACATGAGACGCATCACGCATGACCACCACGAGGCGGCGTTCGCTACCAGCAGGGATATAATGAGAAAACGCCTCTACCCAACGAGAGCCGACTTGCAAGGAGGCTTGACCTTCCGCCGCGAATAAATTAAGGAAACTTTCGGCAGGTTGGGTTCGTCTAGCAATACGTTCCAAGTCTGGCAACCCCATATCAAAGCCGAGCCAACGCCGCGCCATATCGTTGGCATAAAGCAATTGGCCATGTTCAGAGGCAACTAGCACAGCAGAATTGGTATTCTGGGCGGCAAAAGGTGTGTTCTGAAGCGATTGCTCTACCTGATGCTCATTATGGATATAGCCCAGTTGCTGGCGTTGGCGTGACCATAGATAGAGCCAGAGAAAAACAACGCCACCAGCGAGAATTAAGACAATTGCTAAATCCATTGCACAAGAACCTCACCACTTAAACGAGAGCCGCACCGATAAGCCAGACGCCCACAGCTAAGTCACCTTACCACGAGGTCAGAATACTGGAGCTGGAATCGCTACGGCTGCTACCGCCCTGACCGCGACGACGGTCTTCAGCGGCAAGCTCGGTAATTTCGCGTATATCGGAAAATTGATGTGTTGTTGTTGAAACAGAGCCAACAGAAAGCGTCATCAAAGGCACTTCCCGCTCGCCATCATCGTTATCGGGCATGAGGATATAGCCACGTTCACGGTCAATGAACGAGTAGTGCTGTTTCACCTCTTCAGCGAAGCGGTCGACTAATGAATCGATGAGCGG
>WGEI01000262.1 GCA_015492875.1 Anaerolineae bacterium
GGCTATATCACCGCGCTTAAGTTAGAGCCGGATGTTATTCAGGCCATTCTAGAGATGGATGATGAAACGTGGCGCTCTGTTGATGAAGAAATTGTCAATGTGCTCACCCGTGTCATGCGCGAGTCCATCCGCGAGAGCCAGCTTGAGACCCTGCGTTTACAATTGCCCACCCAAGTGAGCATCCGCTTTAATGCCACTGAGCGAGATGTTATCGTTGCCATTTTGGCGAATTTAGTTCGCCCCAACACTTTTGAAAACCCAGAAGCTACCGCTGCCGCCCGTCAAGCCGCTGCAGAGGCGATAACACCAGTTCAACGCACATTTGCTCGTGGTGAAACAGTGCTATCACGCGGTGAAGTGCTAGATGAAGAAGGCTACGAGGCGCTTCAGGCTCTTGGCTTGTTGACATCCGATGATTTGCGCTTACAGGAAAGCGTTCGTGCTTTTATCGCCACGGTTGTCGTGATGGTGGTGACTGGTATCTATATCATCCGCTTTAAGCCATCGCTTATCCTTGAAGAATATCGCCTGCTCACACTCATTGCGGTATTGTTCCTCATTGAGCTGCTTGGCGCGCGCATTTTTGGGGGAGAGCAGCAAATCTATATTTACCCGAATGCGGCGCTTGCTTTAATTTTGGTGGCGATCTCTGGCCCTGAAATTGCTGTGATTGGCGCGGTTGGCCTTTCATTGCTCATTGGCATGATGGCGGAAAACTCGCTGGAAGTGGCCGCTATGGTGGCCGCTGGTGGCATCATCGGCGCGTTGACCTTGCGCCGTCAGGATCGCTTCAGTAGCTATCTATATGCAGGCATTTTAGTAGGCATCATTAATGCGGCTGTCGTTGCGGCTTTTAATATCGGCACATCAGCCGCCAGTCAGGATATTGACCTTATCACCGCTGTTGTTGCCAGTCTGATTAATGGCCTTTTGGTAGCTGCTGTGGCGATTGCTGGCATGTATGCCATTACCTTCCTCTTTAATTTACCTACTAGTATGAAGCTCGTGGAATTAAGCCAGCCAAGCCAGCCCCTTCTCCAGCGGTTACTCCGAGAAGCCCCCGGCACTTATCAACATTCTTTGCAAGTTGCCAACCTCAGCGAGCAAGCTGCAAATGCTATTGGCGCTAATGCAGAGCTGTGTCATGTAGCTGCGCTATATCACGATATTGGCAAGTTACTCAATCCAGCCTTTTTTGTCGAAAATCAACAAGATATGGGCAATCCCCACGATAAGCTCAATGACCCATACCGTAGTGCCGATATTATCATCAGCCATGTGACAGGTGGCGATGAACTAGCTCGTCAATATCGCTTACCTAACCGCATCAGAGATTTCATCCGTGAACATCATGGTACAACCAAAGTTTACGTCTTTTATAAACGAGCAATAGAGCGCGCCGGTGGTGATGAGAATGCCGTAGATAGGGAAGCATTCACTTATCCAGGCCCTAAACCGCAAAGCCGTGAAACAGCAATTATGATGATTGCGGATGCTTGCGAAAGCGCTGCCAGGGCGATTAAACCCACAACGAAAAAGGCCATTATAGAGTTGGTGCAAAAAATCATCGAGGATAAACGCTCTCAAGAACAACTCGATGAGTCTGGTCTAACTCTCAATGATTTGAAGACCATCGAATCGATTCTGGTAGAAATGCTACAAGCTATTTTCCATCCGCGCATCGATTACAATAAAGCTGCGATAAACCCGCCTTTAGAGGGCAATACGGCCAAGAAAGATGTTGCCCCCCCAACACTAACGGACACAAAGCCTAAAAAGCCTGCCATGCCGTCAGTGGAAGACCCACGAAGAGAGCAGCGCACGAACGATGTGCCAGCTATCGCACCACCTTCAACCGGTAAACCGCCAGTGTACAAACCTAAAAATGAAATTGACCCTGTTTTGCCGCCAGAAGAGGATGAAGGCCCCTTGCCAGAAGTGCCGCCTTTGCCCCGTTTAGGTGAAAACGGTAAGCCCTCTTCTTCAGAGGCTGCTCCAGCAGATGAGGATAAACCGCATGTATCAGATTGAGATACAAAATGATAACGCCTACAATGTTGATGAATCCCATCTGCAAGCGGCGGTAAAAGTTGTGCTTGAGCAGCAAGCCGCCCCTGTGAATAGTACCTTGACCATCGTTTTCACTGATGATGCAGAAGTTGCCACGCTTAACGAGCTGTATCGTGGTGTGCCAGCCCCAACAGACGTACTTTCATTTCCCGCAGATGCCCCACCTATCCCGCTTGAAGAGCATTATTTAGGGGATTTGATCATTGCTTATCCTTATGCTAGTGCTCAAGCAAAGCGCTTAGGCCATACCCTCAATGACAGTTTGGCTTTGCTCGTTATTCATGGCGCGCTTCATCTATTGGGTTTTGCGCATGATACCGATGACGCCAAGCAAGCCATGTGGGAGGCGCAGGCGCAAGCGTTAACTGCTCTCGGCATTGCTACTGCTATCGTTCCCGACCTTGAAGAGGATAGCCACAGTGACTAGGTTGAAGCGTTGGCTTCTTTCGCTCACTAGTACAATGAAAATAGACCCCTCCGAATATAGTTATCGCGTTAGCGAAAATCGCGCTGCTAGTTTTGGTTATGCCCTCGCTGGTTGGCTCTATATGTTGCGCCGCCAGAAAAACACACGTATTCAATCTATTGCTAGCATTCTGGTGATAGCCATCGCTTTATGGTTGCAAATTAGCGCGCTTGAATTGGCGCTGATTGTGTTAACGATTACAATAGTGTGGATGGCGGAATTTTTGAACGCCGCAGTAGAAGCGGTGATTGACCTCTCTTCCCCAGAATTTCATCCGATGGCAAAAGTGGGGAAGGATGTGGCTTCTGCTGCCGTATTGCTCGGCGTTATTGCCTCAATTATCATTGGTCTATTGATACTTGGGCCGCCTTTAGTGGCAAAACTATCAACTTGATGGTGTGATGGATAATCAGGAACACCCCCAACCCAAACGGCGTGGCCGCGCCAGAGAGCGCGTTCGGCGACGTAAAGAGCGTGCAATGCGCAGAGCACAGGCACGTGGGCAACGTGCGCCTCGTCAAATACGGCCTAGTGGTCAATTCAAACTTCCGCGTATCACCATTCCCCAGAGTGGGCGCTTGCCATTTCTGGTTATAGGGGCTATTTTGTTGGTTATTGCGATTGTCTTTCTGTTAGGGCGTTTGCGTAATGATGAAGCAGTAGGTGACCCCAACGCTATTTGGCTGGGAACAGAATGGTCATACGAAACACATACCGATGATGAAATACTCAAATTAGTTCAACAGTTGCAAGAGCATCGCATCGGTTCGGCTTATGTTTGGGTGAGCTGGTTAAAATCTGACAATGAATGGGCGGGTATCCGTGCCCAAACCAATACATTCACCGAAGTTGAACCCCAAGTGCGGGCGTTTGTACAGCAGTTTAAGGCTGCCTATCCTGAATCTACGCTATACGCATGGATTAGCGTTCCCAATGGCCAATTGGGTATTCCAGAGCGCCTAGACGATGATGCAGTCAAAAATGCCGTTGTGAGTTTTGCTGCAAGAATGGTCGATGAAATCGGGTTTGATGGCGTTCACCTGAATGTTGAAACGTTCTGGGATGGTGACGAAACTTATCTAGAACTTCTACGTGCTGTGCGGGCGCGCTTAGGTATTGCCACACCAATCTCCGTTGCCATGTTCCCCGATTGGAGTCCGCCCGACGCTGATTTCCCCGTACCACCGCGCATCACTCCGGGTACTGTCTATTCCAAAGAATATAAACAGAGCATCGCGCTTTTGGCTGATGAAATTGTCGTAATGGCTTATAATACCGACCTCACCACCGAGAACAATAACATCGCTGCTCACTATTCCCAGTGGATGGCCTATCAGGTGCAATCTTTTGCCGAAGCAGTGGCAGAACTTGATACTGAAATACGTATCGTGATAGGTATTCCAACTTACGACGCCGAACTCGCCCATGACCCATTGGTAGAAAATATCGCCTCTGCAATAGAAGGTATTAAATTAGGCCTGTCTCGTGCCGGAAGTAATGCAACCTATATCGGTGGCGTGGCTATCTATGCCTATTGGGAAACCGATGAAACTGAATGGGAGCAATTCCGTTCTTTGTGGGTGGGTGAATAATGTCCCCATGCCTAGTCGCTATCCTGACGCCTGAGGGCTTACATCAGGCGGATTATCGCCCCCAATCGCTCGAAGATGCTGTTCAGTATGAGCCGCAAGATGGGGTTTATACCGTTACAAACACAT
>WGEI01000263.1 GCA_015492875.1 Anaerolineae bacterium
CCAGCGCAATTAACCAGCGCTGCCAAAACCGAAAACCCATACTATCCTCCATCGCGTGCTATCACGCGTTCGCTTTCATTACCATCCCCACCGTACAGCTTGACACAGTGTCAAGGTCAAGCGCTTCGATTGTTAAGAAATTGTATGTAACTCTTTATAATACTACGAATACCCCCCGAACTTCTGATATTCGTCTAACATTCCACACCCCAAAACGGGACATTGTTCATATACAGCGCTAACAAAACCGCCCTATAATAAGCATATACCCTATACCCTATAGGGTATATAAATTGTCGATGAAATCCGATAGAGAGAGGTGCACCAATGCACAGCGCCCATACCCACAATCCCAACGACCACAACCACAGTGACCATAACCATAGCCGCCACACCAAATCCGACCACAGCGGCCATAACGGCCACAGCAACCACGTTGACCACAGCGGCCATGAGCAGATGTTCCGCCGCCGTTTTTGGGTCAGCCTCGTTTTAACCATCCCCGTTCTACTCTTCAGCCCCATGCTGCAAAGCTGGTTCGGCTTCAGCCTGCCCGCGTTCCCCGGCGATAACCTCGTCGGCCCCATCTTCGCCATCATCATCTTCTTTTATGGCGGGCTGCCCTTCATTCAAATGGCCGTGCCAGAGCTGAAAACACGCCAACCCGGCATGATGGCGCTCATCTCGCTAGCTATCAGTGTCGCCTTCGCCTATAGTGTCTTCGCCCTGTTCGTCGCCCCCGAAAGCGGCTTCTTCTGGGAGATGGCCACCCTAATTGATGTCATGCTCCTTGGGCATTGGATAGAGATGCGCAGCGTGCGGCAAGCCTCCGGCGCCTTGAACGAGCTGGCCAAACTCATGCCCGACACTGCCGAGCGCATCACCAATGGCGAAGTGGAGACGGTCACCATCGACCAGCTAACCAACGACGATTTAATCCTCGTCCGCCCCGGCGCCAGCATCCCCGCCGACGGCATCATCGAAGATGGCCACTCCGAAGTCAACGAAGCCATGATTACTGGCGAATCTAAACCCGTTGAAAAGCAAACTGGCGATAGCGTCATCGCGGGCACAATCAACGGCGATGGTAGCTTGCGCGTGCGTGTCACGGCCACCGGCGACGAAACCGCCCTTGCCGGCATCATGCGGCTGGTAGAAGAGGCGCAAAAGAGCAAATCCAACACCCAAATTCTAGCCGATAAAGCCGCAGGCTGGCTCTTCTATATCGCGCTGGGCACTGCCGCCCTAACCGCTGTTGCATGGATTGCCGCGCTGGGCTTTGAATTGGCGGTCTTGGAACGCGTCGTCACCGTGCTGGTCATCGCTTGCCCCCATGCGCTGGGCTTGGCCGTGCCCTTAGTCGTCGCCATCAGCACCTCGCTCAGCGCCCAAAACGGCATCCTCATCCGCGACCGTCTGGCGCTGGAAAAAGCGCGTGAAATAGATATTGTAATCTTTGACAAGACCGGCACCTTGACCAAAGGCGAGTTCGGCGTCGCTAGCATCGCCACCAACGGCAACTGGGATGAAGCCGAAGCGCTGGCTCTAGCTTTGGCTGTCGAGGGCGATTCAGAGCATCTCATCGCGCGCGGCATCCGCAACGAAGCTGAAAAGCGCAACCTAACACCGCCCACCGTCAGTGACTTTGAGGCCATCAAGGGGCGTGGCATTCGCGCCAGCTATGACGGCAAAACGGTCTATGTTGGCGGCCCCCGCCTGTTAGAAATGCTCGACATCACTTTGCCCGAAGCGCTCGCCACCTGGCGCAACCAAGCCGAAGCCGAAGGGCAAACAGTCGTCTATCTCGTCGTCGATGGCGAAATTGCCGCCGCCTTCGCCCTGGCCGATATGGTGCGCGAAGAGAGCCGCGAGGCCGTCCGCAAATTGCAAAACATGGGCGTTGAAGTCGCCATGCTCACCGGCGATAGCCGCGCTGTCGCCCAATCTGTCGCCAAAGAACTCGGCATCAAAACTTGGTTTGCCGAAGTCCTGCCAGAGCACAAAGACGGCGAAGTGGCAAAACTCCAGCAGCAAGGCAAAAAGGTGGCGATGGTCGGCGACGGCGTCAAC
>WGEI01000264.1 GCA_015492875.1 Anaerolineae bacterium
ATACTGCGCGGGAAATTGGCGCGGATTTACTCGTTCTCGGCCTTAAAGAGCCATCTCAAGGGCATGTGCAGCTGGGCACAGTGGTGGAAAATGTCATCGAAACCGCCCCTTGCGATGTCATGGTCTATCGTGCCGCACGTGACCCGCGCTTTGACCGCATTGTCGTCCCAATGGATGGCTCGATACCAGCCAGCATCGCCGTCAACATGGCCTCGCTGTTGGCCGTCAGCTATGAGTGTAACCTCACCACGCTCTATATTCAGCGCAACTACCGCCTACAGCCTGAGAACGAACAAGCGATACGCAAAGCCCTCTCCCGCATTACCGACCGTTCTCGCATCAGCAAGAACATCATCACTGACCTCAACCCGTCGAACGGTGTGCTGAAAGAGGTGAGTGAGCGCGATTTGTTGGTGATTGGCTTTCGGCAAAAAACCGATTTTGAACGCTGGCTAGAAAACGACATCAGCAAAGAGTTGCTCAATCGTGCGCCGGGTCCTGTTATCCTCATCAGCCGCCGCACCCGAAAAGTGACGGCTGTTGGGCGTATACGTGAGGCGCTGGGGCGGCAATTCCTGCGCTGGATGCCAACGCTCACCACCATTGAGCAAAATGAACTCGTCTGGCAATCGCGCAAAATGGCCACCAGCAACATCGATTATGTCATGCTCATCGTCATTGCGGCGGTATTGGCCACGCTGGGCTTATTGCTCAATAGTGCGGCGGTCATCATTGGCGCTATGCTGGTGGCGCCACTCATGCAGCCGTTAGAGGCGTTCAGCGTTGGCCTGTTGGCAGGGCGACGATTGCTCATACGGCGCAGTATCACCACCCTATTTGAGGGCGTTGTGTTGGCGTTATTTATCGCCATTTTGACCGGCCTATTATTGCCTGTCGATACCCCCACCAGCGAGATGTTGGCGCGCGGTAATCCCAGTTTGGTGGATGCCGCTGTTGCGCTTGCTTCTGGCATTGTCGCCGCCTATGCCACCGCCCGCAAGGACATTCCCGCTGCGTTGGCTGGTGTGGCCATTGCCGCCGCCTTGATGCCGCCGGTTTGTACCATCGGGTTGGGTATCGCATTCCGCAATCCGTCGCTGGCTGGTGGGGCGGCACTGCTTTTCTTCACCAACATAGTGTTCATCATCGCGGCGAGTTGTGGCGTTTATTTCTGGCTGGGGCTGCGCCCGCGCAACTTCCAAACCGAAGATACGGAAACATCGCTGCGCAATTTAACGGTCTGGTGGGGGCTGATTGTCGTCGCCATCATTTTTACAATTAGCGTGTTGATAAGTCTTGGCCAACGCGCTGCCGACCGTCAATTTATCCATGACCGCTTGAGCGAAACCTTTGCCCCTGCAGAGGTGGTCAACCTAGAAGTGCGCAGTTATGTGCCGTTTCATGCTATCGTCACCCTTCGCAGCGCAACGCCTGTGACCGCCAATACTGTCGCTGATGTTGGCGCGATGCTAAGCGCAGAACTAGGCTATCCCGTGCAGTTAGAGGTGGTGCAATGGCCGTTAGTCTTGCCGCCGAACCACCTCGTACAACAGGCACAGGACGCGCTGGCAGGTGCGCTGGCAGGTGGGCATGTGCTCGATGTGCAAGTGCGGCCTCAAGGTGATGGCTATCATATCATCGCTACAGTTGCCGATAGCATCATCCCCACCCGTGCCCAACTGCGCGCTGCTCGCCAAGCATTGGAAGAAATGCTTCAGGCCACTGTACAGCTTGAGATACGTTTTGAACATGTCTTGACCGCGCCCGCCGATTAAACCGCTAAAACATACAAACTCATTTCGTGGCGGCCTCATCATAGGCAGTTTGGGGCTGCTCATGTACAATAGGCGCATTATTGGCCTAACCATACAAAACAACAATGACTAACAGACTACAACCTTCAGACCGTATTGACGGGGTCTATACTGTCCCTATGCGTATTTTTGCCGATGAGCGCGGGCGCTTTATGGAAACTTTTCGCCGCGAATGGTTTCCCTTTGTGAGCTGGGAACGCATCCAAACAAATCGTTCAGATAGCATCGCCGGCGTGTTGCGTGGGCTGCATTATCATTTTAACCAGATTGATTACTGGTTTGTGATGCGCGGCACGATTCGGGCGGGGCTAGTCGATTTGCGCCCCTCCTCGCCCACCTATATGCAAACCCAAACGATCGATATGGGCGAAGATAACCTCATTGGCCTCTTCATTCCGGTTGGCGTAGCGCATGGCTTCTATGCATTGACTGATTGCACCCTGACCTATATCGTCAATAATTACTACGATGGTGCGGATGAGTTCGGCGTGGCGTGGAATGACCCCGATATTAACATGGCATGGGGCGTGGCTGACCCGCTCATCTCCCCGCGCGATGCTGCCAACCCTTTACTGAAAGATATTCCAGCAGATAAGCTGCCGCGCTAGCTCATTTAAGCGGGTCGGGGTTGCGCCTCGCCCGCTTTTGACTTCAACGCATTTCTTACACTTCTTTGAGATAATTTTTACAGAATGGCTCTATCTTCAAAGTGAAATGAATGTTCGTGGTTAGGAGGTGCTGTGATGACATGGCTAACCCCTTACCGCAAAGACCCCATCGTCGATATGCGTCATTCAATAGACCGCATGTTTGAACTGATGGAACGCTCAATGTTGGATTTGAGCGCGCCCTTTGAGGATATGTTTGGTTTTGATGGGACGGCGGTGAATATCCGCGAAGATAAAGGCAATGTGATTGTTGAAATGCCGCTGCCCGGCTTCAATGAAGAAGATATTGATGTCAATGTTCAGGGCGATATTTTGACCATTAGCGCCGAGACCAAGCATGACGAAGAGCACAGCGAAGGCGGCTGGTATCGGCGTGAATGGCACTATGGTAATGTGCATCGCTCCGTTCGCTTGCCAGCAGAAGTCAATGGCGACAAAGCGAAAGCCGAGCTACAAAAGGGCATTTTGACCATTACCCTTCCACGCCAAAAAGAAAACCCAGTGAAGCAAATCGCCGTCAAGGCGCGTAAACTCCTCAAGGGCGAAAATAACTAATCTAACAAGGCGGGCTGGACAAACCATAGCCCGCCTCTACTTTACCCACTTCTGATTGGGCGGATATGCCCCCACCACCTAAAAATCAAATATATCTTTGCGTATATCCTCAAATACGGGGATAGTCTCTCGCACTTCCTGTATCTCATCTAGCTCAATTTCTGCGGTTAACAGCATTGGCGTTTCGCCGCCCTCGATGACAATCCGCCCCCAGGGGTCAACAATCATCGAATGCCCGCCAAAAACAGTATCGCCCGTTTCTCCAGCGGCGTTTGTCACCACCATATAGCATTGGTTTTCAATGGCGCGGGCGATGACCAACGCGCGGAAGTGCTCAATTCTGGCTAATGGCCACTCTGCCATCACCAGCATCATGATAGCGTCCTGTTCAACGGCGCAATGGCGGAAAAGCTCTGGGAAGCGCAAATCATAACAAATGGCCATACCAGTTGAACCCCATGGCAAGTCCATCACCAGCGGCGCCGGCCCCGGCGCGAGGTACTGGTCTTCTTCCATCAAGCGGAAGAGGTGCATTTTACGGTAGACGCCCATCATCCGCCCATTCGGTGCGAAGAACGAGCCGCTATTCGTCACTTCTACCCCGCGCTGTTCTAAAATAGAGCCAGCGACAGCGATTTTATTCTGGGTAGCAATTTGCGAAATTTGGGCGAACATCCCGCTGTTCAACTGGCTGGCATGTTCTTTTGCGTTCGCTAGGTCATAACCTGTTGACCACAATTCCGGGAAGACGACCAAGTGCGACCCGCGCCGCGCCGCTTCAACCGTCAACTTCTCCATCCGCGCTAAGTTTTTGCGGACTTCGCCTAATTCTATCTGCATTTGTGCCAGTGAAATCGTTAATTTGGCCACGTTTATCCCTCATCTCAAATATTTTTCAAACGCTATACTCCCATTATAGCGCCATCCGTATCGAAGTGAAATTTATCTGAAAAGTGATATTCATCGCCGTTATAGTTATAAATATCATAGGCCTATGGCATTGGCTATGGATTAAACTTGACGTAAGTTTGCTTTATTGCCTACACTGAAAGCAGTGAAGCTAGTGGGAAAATGTGATGATTCAAGATGCCCTGCACCGCCCATTGCGCGATTTACGCATCAGCGTGACCGACCGCTGCAACTTCCGTTGCCCCTATTGTATGCCAGCGGAAATCTTCGGCGAGCATTACCGCTTCCTCCCCCGCGAAAAGCTGTTGACCTATGAAGAAATCGCCCGACTTGGCCATATTTTCGCCGCGCTGGGCGTGCGCAAGTTCCGCTTAACGGGTGGCGAGCCGCTAATACGCCCCCACCTAGAGCGCCTAGTAGAAAAGCTGGCGTTGGTGCAGGCAGTCTCTGATATTGCCATGACGACTAATGGCGTACTATTGCCGAAAAAAGCACAGGCGCTGAAGGCCGCCGGTTTGAGGCGCGTGACTATAAGCCTTGATTCGCTAGATGATACCGTCTTCCGCCGTATGAATGGCAACCGCGCTGGGGTGGATGATGTGCTGGCTGGCATTCGTGCCGCAGAAAACGCTGGCTTAGCGCCCATCAAGATTAATTGCGTGGTGCGGCGTGGCGTCAATGACCACACGATTGTC
>WGEI01000265.1 GCA_015492875.1 Anaerolineae bacterium
CCTCTGTAGTGATGCGGCCATAGGGCTTGAGGCGTTGGCCTAATGGCCCAGCAGAGCCGGCGATATAAACATCCTCGCGGCCACTTTGGGCGATGGCGCGGCGGGCAAGCTCGACACCAGCGCGGCAAATTTCGGCCACTTTGTCTTGTAGTTTATGCTCGGCCAGTTTATAGCGGTTCGCGCCGAAGGTATTGGTTTCGATAAGCTCTGCGCCAGCGGCAAGATAATCGGCGTGAATGCCTTGTACAAGGTCTGGCTGGGTGATATTGAGCGCATCAAAACAGGCGTTGATGGCGACGTTACCGCGCGCATGTAAGACCGTCCCCATAGCCCCATCACCTAGTAGCGGGCGGTCTGTTTGGCGAATGCGTTCTAAAAAGGGTAACTTACTCATGATATTGTCCTATTACACACTCGGTTAGGCGGGGTATCGCCCTGATTTGTGCCCGCGACCCCCGCCGCTAACAGAACTACTTGCTGGCGCACTCACTGGTGAGTATGATGATGCTGCCACCTTCTTCGGTGTCGGTGCGCACGCTGAGATTGAGCGAGGCGAGATTGGGCGAAAAACCTTCATCATCGAGCGCACGTTGGTTTTCAATGTACCAGCGACGCACATCACGGGCTTCATCGTCGCTGTGGAGTATCGCCGTCGTTGAGCCAACACCAAAGGGGCGAAGATAGTCATATTCCACTTGGACGACCGTTGCATCGGGATAGTAGGGTATCCACCTTGCGGCCTCGTTGTAGCAGCCGAAATCAATCACCACGCTGGTGATAATCACACACGAGGTAATGGCGATAAGCAATCCGACAAAGACGACGACGCCACGTCGGGCAGATAATACATCACGTTCCAAAAAATTACTCCTCACCTAAAATCATCGCTGAACGGTCTAGGTTGCCGACGCTGTAATAGCGGGCATCCGGATGGTGAACGAAAATAGCCGCCGTGCTTTGCTCTGGCACGAGCTGGTAAGACGCGGTGAGCGAAATGCCCAGCGCCGCGCTAGCTTGTGGTAAGAGGCGGAACACGGTGGCATGGTCGGCCAAATCGGGGCAAGCGGGGTAGCCCCAACTATAACGCTTCCCTTGATTTTCGCCGATTTTCAGTTCTCGCCGCACGTGTTGGGTGACGTAATTGGCTGTCGCTTCGGCGGCTTGAACGGCCAGCCCATGAAAGAAGTAGGCCTCGCTATAGTTATCGGCGCTTTGCAGGCGCTCAAACTCTTCTGTCGCTACCTCGCCCACAGTGACCACTTGCAGCACGCAAGTATCGACCTGTTCGCCATCTACAGGGGCGAAGTAGTCGCTGAGGCACAGGAAGTCGCCATCGGGTTGGCGTGGAAAGCGGAAACGGGCGATTTCTTCGCGCTTGGGCGCTTTGCCATTGGTATTCATAAACGGTTGCGGGTCCCAGATGATGAGGTCGTCGCCCTCGCTATTGGCGGGGAAGTAGCCATAAACCGCTTGCGGGCGCAGGGTTTGTCGTTGTAGGGCTTGGCGCGTCATCCGCGCTAGGCGAGCTTCAAACTCGGCTTCGAGCTTCGTCCATTCTTCGCCCTGTGTGTTCTTCGCGCCCCACGACAGGCGATAAAGCTCTGGCTTATGCAAGTATTGTAAGACGATTTCCAGCGGCATCTCCAGAATGGTTTTGACGCCCCAGAATGGCGGCGTTGGGATGCTGGGCGCGGGGGCGACGGTTTTCTGCGGTGTGGCAGCGCGGCGGTGGCGCTTGGGCGCTTTGCGGTTGAGTTCTTTATAGGCCGCTTCGATGGTCTCTTGCAGGAAGGCCTCGCGTTGTTGGGCATCGGTGAGTTTGTCCATTGTAGATAGCCCCTCGAAGGCGTCTTTACAGTAGAAGACGCCGGCTTCATAGGGGGTATCGCTCTCTTCTAGGAAGAGGATACGGCGACCAAAGCGGCGGTTAATGGCCGCCCCGCCGATGAGCACGGGTACGCTCAGATTGCGGCGCGCCAGCTCGTTGACGACGATGGGCATCTGTTTTGAGGTGCTGACGAGTAGGGCGCTGAGGCCGATGGCATCCGCGTTATGTTCGACGGCTGCCTCAACAATGGTGTTGACCGGCACTTGCTTGCCGAGGTCGTGGACGGTGTAGCCGTTGTTCTGCAAAATGGTTTTGACCAAGTTTTTGCCGATGTCGTGCACATCACCGTAGACCGTCGCCAGTATAACCGCGCCCTTACTTGTGCCCTCCACGCGCTCCATGAATTGCTCGAGATAGGCGACGGCGCGTTTCATCACCTCTGCGCTTTGGAGCACGAAGGGGAGGATGAGTTCGCCCGCGCCGAATTTATCGCCCACTTCCTTCATGGCGGGCAGTAGCACGTTATTGAGCACGCCGACAGCGTCTTGCCGCGTCAAACAATCGTCAATGAGCGCCTCCACGCCGTCCTTTTTGCGGTGGACAATATGCCAGTGGAGCGCTTCTTCGGCAGTCATGTCGGCGGTGGGGTCAACGATTTCTTGCCCCGCTAGCTGCACGTCGTTCTGCTCAAAGTATTGGATGAAGCGGGCGAGAGCGTCCTCATCTTTGTTGAAAATGAGGTCATTGGCCAGCTCGCGCTGCTCTTCGGGAATTTCCGAATAGGGTGTGATATGGGCTGGGTTGACAATGGCCATATCTAAGCCCGCTTGCACAGCATGGTAGAGGAAGACGCTATTCAATACGCCGCGCGCCGCCTTAGAGACGCCGAAACTGACATTGCTGATGCCCAGCGCGGTCATCACGCCGGGGATATGCTGCTTGATGAGCTTAATGCCCTCTAGCGTTTCGATGGCGTCGTTGCGCAACTCCGCTTGCCCCGTCGTCAATGGGAAGGTGAGCGGGTCAAATATCAGGTCTTCGGGCTTCATGCCATATTCTTCAATGGCGATTTGGGCGATGCGCTGGGCGATGGCCAGCTTGCGTTCGCGCGTGTGTGCCATGCCTTCTTCGTCAATGGTCATCGAGAGTACGGCTGCACCATGCCGTTTGGCGATGGGCAGAATGCTATCGATACGTTCGCGCCCATTTTCTAGATTGTTGCCGTTGATGATGCCGCGCCCCGGATAGACAGCGAGGGCAGCTTCGGCCACTTCTGGCTCGGTGGTGTCGATGATGAGCGGCACTTCTACAGCCATTGCCAGCTTCTTCACCAGCTTGACCATCATTTCGCGTTCGTCGTCGCGTTCGGTGAGGGCGACGCAAACATCCAGCATGTGCGCACCACGCTCGACTTGGTCGACGGCGATTTGCACGACGGCGTCATAGTCTTCCTCTAATAAGAGCCGCTTCACCTTGCGGCTGCCCTGCGTATTGACGCGCTCGCCAATCATGGTGGGGGCGGGGTTTTGCACCATGCGCGTGGCGGTCATGCCGCTAGAGGCCAATGGCGCATGGTGGGGCTGGCGCTTTTTGGGCGGTTGGCGGCGGCTTGGCGCTTGCACTAGTTCGTCGTGGCTGTGGCCATGCACCGCGCGATAGAGGCGGTCAATATGCTCTGGCCGCGTGCCACAGCAACCACCGACGACATTGACGCCCCAACGGGTGAATTCGGCCACCATCTGGCTGAATGGCTCTGGCTCCATCGGGTACACGGCCTCGCCATCGACATTGAGCGGCAGGCCAGCGTTAGGCAAAACGCTGATGGGCAATGGGCTATGTTCTACGAGATATTGAATTGGCTGGCGCATGTGCTCTGGGCCTGTGGAGCAGTTCATGCCGATGATGTCAATCGGCAGCGCCTCTAATGTGGCCAGCGCGCTGGCAATATCCGTGCCAAAGAGCATCCGCCCGCTCGTATCGAGGGTGATTTGCACCTGCAAGGGCACGCGCACGCCGTGCTCTTCAAAGTATTGGTTAATGCCGATGGCAGCCGCCTTGACCTCTAGAATATCCTGCGAAGTTTCGATGAGGAGCAAATCCGCGCCACCTTCTACAAGGCCTTGCGCCTGTTCGTAGAAGATAGCGGCCAGCTCATCAAATGTGATGTCGCTGAGGTCGGGGTCATCGCCACTGGGAAGCTTGCCGCTGGGGCCAATGCTGCCGGCCACGAAGCGCGGGATGCCGGTTTTGGCCTCCCACTTATCACAAGCGCGGCGGGCAATTTGGGCGGCGGCGCGGTTAATCTCTAGCGTGCGGTCGTCAAGGTCATACTCGCCTAATGTGAGGCGGTTGGCGCGGAAGGTGTTGGTCTCTACTGCCTCGCTACCGACGGCGAGAAACGATTCGTGCACCTCTTGCACAATATCGGGGCGGGTGATGCAGAGATAATCGACACAACCGTGATATTGCTCGCCCCCAAAATCTTCGGCGGTGAGGGTATAGCGCTGTAAGCTAGTGCCCATCGCACCATCGAAGATGACGACATGGTCGTTGATAGCATCTAGATAGCGGCGATTGGTGTAGGTGCGTTCAGTCGTTTTGCTCATGCTGTACTCCCATCTCAGCGCGGCTGAGGGCTTGCGCCGGTTTCGGTCGGTGCTCCCGGTTCGGCAAATAGGTCTTGCAGATGAAACGGTGCGTATAGAGTGATATCGGCC
>WGEI01000266.1 GCA_015492875.1 Anaerolineae bacterium
TATCTTAGCACAAGCTCTCCCCCTCCGACAAAATGGAATATAAAAAGAGGGGTATATATATACCCCTCAACAAAACAACTAATTAGCGCTGGCCTAAAGCACGCGCTGCCGCCAATCCAGAGAGCACAGCGCCCTCTACCCTACCACGACCACCGAAAGCATCGCCAGCAAAGTATAACGGCGGCACATCCTGCGCCTTCAGGTAACTCTCTGGCGATGTTACAACGGGCAACGCATAGCGCCAGCGCACCAACTGCACTTCTTGAACGGCTGCCCCCTTAGCGAGATACGGCTTGAGTACGTCGGTAAAAGTGGCGATAATACTCGCCTCGTCATCATCAAAGTGCTGTTGGCTATAACGCCCGTTAGCCTGCAGGGTAACCACATGGCGGGAGGAGATGCCTTTGCTGTAGTTATCCGCTATCCATGCAAAATCTTCGTCCTTGCGCTGGATAGCCCCCGGCTCCGGCAAGTTCACCGCACCATCGACCACAAACATAGCGGTTAACGAAGGGATATACTGAATACGCGCCAATGCGGTACGGTCTTCATCTGATAATGTCACCCCACCCGCATCTAGCAGGCGCAAGGACACAGGAGCGGGCGGCGTCAAAAGCAAATGATAGGCCACCATTGGCTCGCCCATCTCAGGCTCTAATAACCAGTGGTCACCACGCAGGGAAATGCGCTGAATGTTGAAACCCGTGCGTATATCATCCACATCGCGGGCGAGATACTGCACCAACGCCTGCATACCGCCACGCACCGCATAGCGCGGATGGCCATCGGGCAAGGTGCGCTTCAAGCTGCCATCGCTCCAGCCATGCGACCAAACGAACACCATGCCCGCATTCCGCCATTTTTCTACCAAAGCGATGAATTCTGGCGAGCGAGCAGTGAAGAACTGGCAGCCATAATCCGCCAGCCCGCCACCAATGCGGCAGGTGGCCATCCGACCGCCAACATCTTCCCCTTGTTCAAGAACAATAGTACGGATGCCAAGTTTTGCCAACTTCTGCGCTGCAATTAAACCGCTGAGGCCAGCACCAACAATGACAACAGTGTTTTTCACAATTTGCTCCCCATCCTATTGCTTGATAAACTAACCTAACTATAGCATATCGCCGTCAAGTCCACAGTGAGCATACCCACCACATAGACACAATGGCAAGCGCCAGCAAAGATGAGGCGCGGGCATTTATCAACCCGAAGTGGCGTTACTATCTAAAGCGAGTTGGTGGCGAATGCATCCCCCGCAACACTCCAGCCCGCCCGATAAACAGGGGATTGCTCCATAAAAAAAGCCTGATGAAACTCGTGTTCCATCAAGCTGGTAAACTTTATCTGTGGAGAAAGGGTTTACCCGTTAGCAGTGTTTCTATCACTACCTAGCTGGTCTATAATATAGAGCATGGCGTCTTCTCGTGAGGTAAACAGTGGCATATTAATGCCGCCAAATTGCGGTTGGCTCATGGCATCGCGCACCAAACGCACCCATTGATTGTTGCCAACAAATACGGGATGGAAACGCGGGTCAGTCGTAGACCCCGGCGTGCCTTTACTGGCTTCACGAATGACGCCTAGCATCTCGGCAAAAGAGGTCGTCACCTCGCGCACATCAGTAATGCGGAAAATCGGCCCTTCTATGCCCTCACAAAGTTCGGCACTGCGGCGGTACATTTCTTGAATGACGGGGACATTCACTTGCCCTTCTAATACCGCAATGACGACGGGCAAATCTGCCAATTTTTCAACCGTAACAGGCATGTCATACCTTCTTGAACAATTTTGAAGCTTTGTTGTTTCTAGGCTAATTGTAACATGATTAACCACCTAAAATCCTGAATTTTTTCCGAATTTTTGACGGAGGTTATAAGATGGCGGCATGAGGGCGTAATTTCTCCACAGTAGCGTGAAGACCCTGTTTATCTAAAATAATGAGGTATTCTTCAACACTATAAGGAGGCTTTTTGAGACGAGCACGAACCTTTTTGATGGCAGAACAAAATTTATCAGCGACATTCTCTAAACAATAAGCTAAAAAATCATCAGGGTGCTGCACCTTTATACCAAATAGCGCTACTATCTCTATGGGGAAATCTTGTAAATTCCGCGTGACTATCACATCACATCGCCCAACAATAGCCGCAGCAAGCACATGTCTATCATCAGGGTCAGGAAGTTCAAGGCAATTGATGAGAAGTTCATATCCAGTAATAAGTGCATCGCGAGTTGCTTGGTTCATTAAGTCCTGTGTACGTTCCAATGCCACTCGCTCTCGATGTGGTTCATTCCGCAATAAAGCTTCAATCCATTCTTCTTGAATGTCCTCTGTCCATCTTCCCCAAAACACATCTTCGACAGCCAATTGCAATAAAATATCCCGTATGGGCGCGGGATAAAGGACGTTAGCGTCTAATAAAGCCACATCGCTCATGAGCCATAGCCCATTTCATGTTCTTGTGCTTCGGCAGCTAATTGATCCAGAATAGCTTCTCGTTCACGATCAATGGCTTCCTTGTAACTAAGCACATCCTCTAAACGAATGCGACGATGCTTACCTACTTTACGGTAGGGGATTTTCCCTTCTTCAAGCAACTTAATTAGAAATGGGCGCGAGACGCGAAGTATTTCAGCCGCTTGCATAGTAGTCAGCTCTATCTCTTCAGGGACAAGGGCTACTCCCCGTCCAGAAGCCATCACATCCAGAATTCGCACCAGCAAAGCTAAAACATCAGCAGGTAGTTCGATAGACTCTTGGGCATGCCCGCTCTTCACTTGTACAAGAACAGGCTCATCAGCCTTAACATAGCTTAATAAGAGCTGATGAACAACGCGCGCCATTATCACATCTTTATCTTCAGGATGAACCTTATAGTAAGTTGCCATGTCCACCTCCGTTACTCCTATCAACTAAATCTTATATCACAAACGAAACAAATGCAATAAACAAAATAAACGAAACCACATACGATACACCCTTTAATCCAACTTTTTGCTCTATGTGGGTGGGCGGTTTACAATTATGGGTGTATCTGGAAAGAGGTAGAGCCATGCCCTATGACCCATTACACTTTCGCCAATCTGCTGCTATAGCCATCAACGACGAACAGCTACAAACCGCCATCCGCCGCGCCACCAGCAACGTTGAAGCGCGCCGCGCGCAAGCTCTGGCCGAATTGCCCGACGCCCAACAAGCGCGCCAACAGGGGCGGGGCGCACGCCTTCGCGCCCTCCATGACCTGCCAGAACTGCTAGAGCTGGCCGAGCGTAATGTGCAAGCCGCCGGTGGCACTGTCCTTTGGGCTAAAGACGCCGCAGAGGCCAACCAGCTTGTGCTAGAAATTTGCCAAAAGCACCAGCTCAAACGAGGCGTGAAGAGCAAGAGCATGGTCACAGAGGAAATCGGCCTTGTCCCCATGCTGGAAGCGCACGGCATCGAAATGGTGGAGACGGATTTGGGCGAGTTCATCGTGCAGGTGATGGAAGACCGCCCCAGCCATATCGTCATGCCCGTCATGCACATGACCAAAGAGCGGGTGCGCGATGTCTTCATGGAGAAGTTGGGCATGCCCCAACCCCAGGGCGACGGCGTCGAAATGGCGCGCGAAATCACCGCCTATGCCCGCAAGCTCTTGCGCGAGAAGTTCCTCAAGGCGGATTTTGGCATCAGCGGCGCTAACTTCCTCATCGCCGAAACGGGCACGGTCGTCGTCGTCACCAACGAGGGCAACGGGCGCTTCACCACCAGTCTGCCGCCGGTCTATATCGCCATCACGGGCATCGAAAAGGTCATCCCAACATGGGAA
>WGEI01000267.1 GCA_015492875.1 Anaerolineae bacterium
GCGCATCTCTATCCAATGCCCAAGGAGCATGACATCAATTAGGGTGGCCATCTCCCAGAAGAAGCCGCTTTCTGGGGCGACGAATAGGGCGAAAACGCTATAGGCGAAGGCGACACTGATGGCCAATGAGATGAGCGCCATCATGCCGGGTTGGCGTGTTTTCAGCTCTGGCACGGCCATTTGAATGAAGGGTAAGCCGCCATAAAAGAAGATGATAATGGCGAAGATGGGGCCGACGAGGTTATCGCCGGGGAAAGCGGGCAGGCTGAAGCCGAACCAGCTTTGGAGCATGGGGCTGAAGAGCAGGACAGGGATGGTTAAAACGAGGCTGACCCAAAAACGGCGGCGGAACATCTGCTCATGGCCGCTGTGGTCGACGTGGTTGCTGTGGTCGTGATGGCCGTCATGAGCGGCTTTGGGGTGGTCGTTGTGGTTATGGTCGTCATGGTTGTGGGTATGGGCGCTGTGCATTGGTGCACCTCTCTCTATCGGATTTCATCGACAATTTATATACCCTATAGGGTATAGGGTGTGTGCTTATTATAGGGCAGTTTTGTTAGCGCTGTATATGAACAATGTCCCGTTTTGGGGTGTGGAATGTTAGACGAATATCAGAAGTTCGAGGGTATTCGCAGCATTACAAAGGATTACAGACAATTTCTTAACAATTGAAGTGCTTGACCTTGACACTGTGTCAAGCTGTACGGTGGAGATGTTGATGAAAGTGAGCGCGTGATAAAGCGCGATGGAGGATAGTATGAGTTTTCGGTTCTGGCAGCGCTGGTTAATTGCGCTGGGTGTGGGCGTGACGCTCTTCGGCGTGGTGCAGGCCTTATTCAGCAGTACGGCCTTGTTCGGCATTTTCTATGACCAATATAACCCCGTGTTTTGGGGGACAGCCGCGCCAACCGCAGAGACGGTGCAGTTCCAACAATGGGCATTCGCCGTTTGGGGCGGGACGATTGCTGGCTGGGGCGTGTTCATCACCTTGCTGGCGGCCTATCCCTTTGGCCAGCGGGCAAAATGGGCGTGGCTATGTTTCTTAGATGGGTTGCTTTTGTGGTATGTGCTCGATACTGGCGCGTCGGTGGTTTATGGTGTCGGGTTCAATGTGGCGTTTAACACGGCGCTGTTGGTGTTGGGCATGGTGCCACTTGTGATGACATGGCGTGAGTTCTTCGCGCAGCAACGTTTTATCCGTGAAGGTGCTTAGTGATGGGAGATGATACGATGCGTGAAGCGAGCTATTCAATTGTCGTAGAGGCCGATAAGGGGCGGGTTTGGGAGTTGCTATCTGACTTTGGCACGATTGACCGATACAATCCTTTTGTGACCAAGTCCTACATCATTAATGATACGCCCGCGCGTGGTTTAGGCGCAGAGCGGCATTGTGAGCTAGATAGTCAGGGCAAAGGCTATCTCCAAGAGCGGATTATCGAGTTTACTGAGGGTGAATCTTATACACTGGTTTTTACGGCGGCTTCGGCTAATGTGCCTGTGCGTGAAATTTTCCTCACGTTCGCTGTTGGTGAGGTGAGCGGCGGGACGCGCGTCTCGATGACTTACCAGTACCGCATGAAGTACGGTGTGCTGGGCCTTTTGCTGGAGGCTGTGGTGGTCAAATCGATGCTGAAGCGGGTGGCACGCGGCTTGCTTTCAGGCTTTAAGCACTATGCGGAAACGGGCGAACATGTTCATTCAGTGAAGATGGTGGAGCTGGCGCAGGTCACGCCATAGCCCTTGAGCTGTCGTGTTGGGAGGCGGGGCGCAGTTTGCTCCGCTTCCGGTTATGATAGAAGCAAAGCGCACAGGATAGGACGATGTATTTAATTGGCGAATTCTCGAAGATTGCTCATGTTTCTAGTCGTCAGTTGCGCCATTATGACCAGTTAGGCCTGTTGAAGCCGGTGTATACCGATCCAACGACGGGCTATCGCTATTACAGCGCTAAGCAGCTGCCTCAGCTCAATCGCATCTTGGCGCTGAAGGAGATGGGGCTTTCGTTGGAGCAGATTAAGCGGCTTTTGGCGGATAATATCTCGCTGGATGAATTGCGCGGGATGTTGGAGATGAAGAAAGCCCAGATTGAGCAGATGGTCTATGAAGAGTTGGCGCGGATACGCCGCATTGAATCGCGGATTGAGCAAATCGACGTTGAGGGGCAAATGGGCGATTATGACGTTGTGGTGAAGTCTGTGCCTGCTCAGCGCTATCTCTCCATGCGAGAGGTGTGTCATTCGCCAGAGATGACCGTGCAGTTTGCTTCACGCCTATACCAGACTTTGCCGTCACAAGTTGGGCAGGGGGTACTGGGGGCGTTTGTCATGGTGCTGTATTCTGAAGAGTTTGACCCGACGCATTTAGACTTGGGTTTGGGCTTTGTGGTGGGCGATGCGGTTGCCGATGATTTTGCGCTGGCGCTAGATGCCGAAACGCGCTTGACCGTTTCCACCTTGCCAGCAGTGCGGGAGATGCTGACGATTACGCGCTTTGGGGTGAACCAGAATTGCTATAACGTGTTGGCCATGTGGGCAGAGGCCAATGGCTATCGCCTTTATGGGCAGATGCGGGAGGTGGTGTTGCAGTTTGCGCCGCCAGACAGCCTCGATGATTTGGTGATGGAGATACAATATCCGGCAGAGCGCGTTTTGCCCGCAGGCGATGTGCCGCCATTCGAAGCGCTGGGGGGATGATGCAGCCATTAAGTGTTACCTTCAGGGTGTTCTACGATTTCGTTGGCCTCAAAAATTTCAAAATCTTCATCTGCTGCCATTGCAAAGGTTTGCTCGATGGCGCGTTGGTGTTCCTCTTCTGAGAGCGCTAGTAAATCGTAAATGGTGAAACGGTTTTCATTCATAACTTCACCCCCCAAGCAGCGCAGGAGTCGGCAAAAGCAGGGCGTCGGATAAGGGGCGGGCGGCTTCGTTCAGCGCCTGTTCTACCAGCGTTTGCGCCGCACAGAACCCGCCGAACGCGGTCATCCCCACGCCCTCATACCCCAAATTGGCCAGCCGCTCATCACCATAGAGCAAGGCCGCCAGGCGGTGCGGTTGGGTTTCGGTGCGATTTTCCAGCGCCACCGCTAGCAAGTAATCGCGCATCTCTGCATCGGGGATATGGGGTGGCGGCGGGCGGTGGTCGCCAACGGGTTGCACATTCCCATACACATTGACAGGCAATTCGCTATAGCTGGCCAGCCCACTGAAAGCGGCGATATGGTTGAGCGTTTGCTCATGGTCTGGCGGGGGCATGTGAGGGGCTGCCCAGTATGGCACAGGGCAATCGGGGAAGATGTGGCC
>WGEI01000268.1 GCA_015492875.1 Anaerolineae bacterium
CTCCGCCATCCAATTAGGGCCATCGCTCACTTTTACCCAAACCTGTGTCACATTAGGGGCTACGGCTTTGACCGCTGCTGCAAATTGGTCAATAGTGCTATAAGGGACGCTGCTGCCCTTCCAATGCCAGAGGGCGACAGCGTTATCATAGGGTGTGGGACGTGTCGAGGTTGTTGGTTGAGAAATCACATCTTCGAAAGCGACATAACCTGTATGCACCCATCCACCAACACCATTTTGCTCTACCCAGACCCACCCATCGTTATTGCGGGTATCAGGATAATAGATGACAAGGGATTTATCACGAACATCGCCAATATCACGATAGTTCGTCCCTGGCCCAGAGCGCAAATTGACATAAGCCTTGCGGGTATCCGCAATAGCTGTGCGGCCAGCACCAGCATTTTCAGGTTTGGGAACGGCAGAAGTCATGGAGCTTCCTCCTAATGGATGGCAATCTCAAGCCAAAACAAACTCACGGTCAACCTTAACACAACACCCTTATAATATGCCCCATGATAAAATTTTGCGCCACTCTAGGGCTGGAAGAGCTTGGCCAGTGACTGGCACAAACGACGCGCTTCTTCCTTACGTATATCAGCAGACCAGATTGGCGTGCGACCAGCAAACCCCACAAACTCGATTAAATCGTCCTCTTTATCTGCCACGTGGATATGTGTTGTAATGGTCGGCAAATCTGCGGAGCGCATCGGGGCGGTATTGGCAAAAGCGGTGGCTTCGGCCAATTCATCGGGATAGAGCAACTGCGTTAAAGTGAGCCAGAGCAATTGCGCCGCACGATACGAAACGATGCGAATCCAACGCCTTTCATCATCGGCAAGGCCGCCAATCACAACGGATTCATTGGCGCGCTTGGGGGTGGCGAAGAGACTATGGGAAAGGCCATAGCGGTCTTGTGGAAGTTGAGGCATAGCGCCCTCCGTACTCTGTGGAATCAGGGTTTAATTGTTATATTGCCATGACCAGCAATTGCCGAGCCAATGATTGCGGCTTCATCCCCACCGGCAATTAAGGCGGTCACAAATTCTTCTGCTATCGCTGGAGAAACAGCGATAAGCAACCCACCAGAAGTTTGCGGGTCAAACATTAAATAGCGCGAATGCTGGTTGATGGCGGCATCAAAATGCACCCATTGCCCAAAATAATCATGATTGCGCCACATACCGCCGGGAAAAATATCTTGTTGCGCGTAATGGTGAGCACCGTCAATCCAAAGCAATGCGCCATAGTCTAAAACAAGGTCAACTTGACTTAAGTGCGCCATTTCATGAGCATGGCCAAGCAAGCTATAGCCTGTAATATCGGTCATGGCATGCGCACCATAATAGATAGCGAGTTGCGCCGCATCTTTGTTGAGGCGGCTCATATAAGCAATCGCTTTTTCGATATGCGATGCCTCAGCCTGCCCTCTTTTGAGCGCGGTAGTAATCACCCCAGTGCCCAGCCGTTTAGTGAGTACCAAGACATCACCATGCTGTATGCCGCCTTTGGTGATGATGCGATCTGGATGCACAATACCTGTGACAGAAAGGCCATATTTGGGTTCTTTATCAGTCACAGTATGGCCACCAGCAATTACAGCACCTGCTTCACGCACTTTTTCTGCACCGCCGCGCAATATCTCGGAAAGGATTGTCAAATCTAAACCATCAGGAAAAGCGACGAGGTTAATAGCGAGAGTGGGCGTGCCCCCCATCGCATACACATCGCTCAGGGCATTGGCGGCAGCTATTGCACCAAAAGCGTAGGGATCATCCACAACTGGTGGGAAGAAATCGGTGGTAGAAATAATGGCTTGTTCGTCGTTGAGGCGATAGACAGCAGAATCATCGGGTGAGCCAAGCCCCACGAGTAAATCAGGATATTCAGTTGGCGGGAAAACGCCATTTAAGGGGCGCAGAACCTGCGCCAGGTCTCGTGGACCGAGTTTAGACGCTCACCCAGCGCAAGATGCCAGCGCCGTTAGACGAATGCCTTGAGGCTCGAGAGCCGCCATGCTGTATCCTTTCATTCACCACAGTCTATCAATACAAGCCATATTATTACATTTAGGAAAAAGTTGCCAATATTTGACACAAAATTGCAGCAATAAAACGAGAACTCCCCCCTTCCGTTTAGAGTGATTTATGCTATAATCGGCCATGTCAAATGAACGGGGCGTGGCGCAGTCCGGTAGCGCGCTTGCATGGGGTGCAAGAGGCCCCCGGTTCGAATCCGGGCGCCCCGACCAAAAGCAATCCCTCGCGGGTATGAGGGATTGTTTTCATTCTCAAGTATTAGAGAAAATAGCGTTCATCACGTTTAGCGTCTTCATAATCTCGGCGCGCTTGCTGGACATCTGGGTTTTCACTGACTTGTGCCACAGCAACATCCCACCAACTTTCATAACCACCAACACGCTGACTGCGGTCTACTTCAATAACGATGGCGACGGGACCGCCTTCATACGCTTGGGCTTGTTGAATAGCATCTGCGATTTCATCGCGTGTGTTAGCCCGAAGAACATGCGCGCCCATGCTGGCAGCGTTGGCGGCAAAATCAATCTTTAAGGGTTCGCCATCTAGCTGACCACTATCACTGCGATAGCGATATTTCGTGCCGAAACCATCGCTCCCCACGCTATTAGAAAGGCCGCCAATACTGCTGAAGCCATGATTATCTAGAATGAGAATAATCACTTTGATGCCCTCTTGGGTCATTGTCACAATTTCGCTGGACATCATGAGGTATGAGCCATCCCCCACCATGACATATACATCGCGCTCTGGGGTGGCCATTTTCACGCCCATGCCGCCAGCGACTTCGTAACCCATCGTGCTATAGCCATATTCGAGGTGATAGCCTTTGGGGTCGCGAGTGCGCCAGAGTTTATGTAAATCACCTGGTAGGCTACCGGCGGCACACAAAACAACATCCTGTGGGCGGCTTAGTGTGTTGACGAGGCCGATAACTTCGCCTTGAGAGATTAATGGGTTATGACCTAAATCGTAAATCCGCTGCACTTCCGCATCCCACGCTTGATTGAGTTGGGCGGCGCGCTGGCGATAGTCATCCGGCACATGATAATCACTTAATATAAGTTGAAGCTCTTCTAATGTGGCACGGGCATCGCCAATCAGGGGCAAGGCAGCGTGCTTGTAAGCATCAAACTCGGCGACATTGATATTGATGAAGCAAACTTCTGGGTTTTGAAACGCGGTTTTGCTGGCAGTCGTGAAATCGCTATAACGTGTTCCAATACCAATAATTAGGTCGGCTTCGCGCGCCATGATATTAGCGCCCTCAGTACCTGTTACCCCGATTGCGCCTAAATTTGACGGATGGTCATAGGGCAATGTGCCCTTCCCCGCTTGTGTTTCGCCAACGGGGATACCTGTTGATTCAACAAAGGCACGTAAAGCATCATAGGCTTCACTATAATGCACACCGCCGCCAGCAATGATAAGCGGCTTTTGTGCTGTGCGTATCCATTCTGCGGCGCGTTCGAGCATCGCTTGGTCGGGGCGATTACGAGGAATGTGCCAAATACGTTTTTCGAACATCGTGGCGGGGTAATGAAAAGCCTCAGCCTGTGTATCTTGTGGCAAAGCGAGTGTTACTGCGCCTGTATCCGCAGGTGAGGTGAGAACCCGCATGGCCTCCGGCAGTGCAGTGATTAATTGTTCTGGGCGGTAAATACGATCCCAGTAACGCGAAACGGGGCGAAAACAGTCATTGACGCTGATGTCTTGGGTATGCTCACTCTCAAGTTGTTGCAGCACGGGGGCTTGTAAACGCTCTGCAAAAATATCGCCGGGCAAGAGCAAGACGGGCAAACGGTTAACTGTGGCAACAGCCGCCCCAGTTAACATGTTCGTCGCGCCCGGTCCAATCGAGGAGGTGCAAGCGAAAGTTTGGAGGCGATTTTTCATTTTGGCATAAGCAACGGCAGCATGCACCTGAGCTTGCTCGTTGCGGGATTGATAATAACGAATTTTATCGCTGTACTGTTGGAGTGCCTGACCGATGCCCGCGACATTGCCATGGCCAAATATCCCCCAAACGCCAGCAAAGAAAGGCGTTTCTACGCCATCACGCTCTACATATTGATTGGCTAGATATAAGACAAGGGCTTGTGCCATTGTTAAATACTTAGTTTGTGCCATTTCAAAACCTCTTCAAAGCTCATCTACTTTAGGCACTACTATACTGCGCTCAATACACGAAGGCAAAAATAGGTAAGTGTAAAAAAGTCGCAAAAACGTCCAAAATATCAAGCTATATATAAGCAAGAATTTCGATGTTCTATACAATTAACTCCATACCCTAATTCAAGGAGGTTACATGTTGTTTCAGCGTATGCGCATTATTGTATTGATGCTATTGGCAATTAGCTTGCTTATTTTGCCCGCTATGGCGCAAGATGATTTAAGCGAAACCTTTGTTACTCCCGGCGGCCTTGTTGTCAATTACCCTAGTGGAATGTTAGCGGAATCCGATGGGGCATATAGTGCGATTATCATTCATCCGATGGGTGAAAGCATGATGATTATCGCTGCTGGCGATGAACTTTTCACAATATCAGACGAAACACCTGCTGATGTAGAAAGCGGTTTTGAGGAAGCGAATGCTGCATTAGGCTTAC
>WGEI01000269.1 GCA_015492875.1 Anaerolineae bacterium
GGTTCAAGATGTGCGCGATGTAGACGAAACAGGGCTAGGCTTAGAAATTTATGCGAATCGCCGTCGCCATTACCTTTACTTGAGCGCAGATACCCATATGCCCCGTGTCCATCTAGTGAGTGGCAAACTACGGCGTGGTTTACCCAAGCCCACCCAGCTAGGGCTTGTCTTTCGCTCATATGTAGAAGGCGGTATCGTTGAGCATATTCACCAACCTCGTTGGGAACGATTGCTCCACATAGAAATTTCTGGCCCTAAGGGTGAGGTGACCATCATTGTTGAACCTATGGAACGCCGTAGCAATATCTTGCTCGTTCGTGATGGCGTTATTGTCGACTGTCTCCGTCGTGTTGGCCCCGAAGATAATCGCTATCGCTTGAGCCTGCCCGCCCATGAGTACGTTCCCCCGCCACCACTGACAGGGCGTCATGACCCCTTAGAGATGTCCCTAACGGATATGTTGGGCATTTTCGACCAGAACCAAGACCCCAAGCGCAAGGCCTTTTCATTACTATCCTCGCGCATTTTGGGGATTAGCCCTCTGCTTGCCAAAGAAATTGTTTTCCGTGCTTGTGGCGAAGTGAATATATTGGCGAAAGATGTTGACCCCGAAGCGATATTTTCTGCTATGCAAGCGCTGATGTCCGCTTTGGGCGTCCGTGAATGGCAACCGGGCATTGTTGAGGATAGTAACGGCATTCACGCCTATAGCGTTTACCCTATTGAACACATGACTGATTGGAAGCCAGTTGATAGTGTTAGCCAAGCTTTAGAACTTTACTATGGTGCACCAGTTGGGGAAGAGGCCTATACCGCAGCTAAAAAGCCAGTCTTTGCTGCCATAGAAGAAGCCCGTGCCAAGTTGCGGGCAAAGCTCGCCTCGCTCCAACAATCCGTGACAGATGATGCTGAACGCGAGCGCTTACGCCAGTCTGGAGAATTAATCCTAGCTTACCAATACGCCATTCAACCGGGCCAAACAGAGTTGCGCGCGCCGTATGATACCGAAGCCCCCGAACTAGTTATCAAACTAGACCCTGAACTTTCTCCAGTAGAAAATGCACAGCGTTATTTCAAACGCTACAATAAGGCTAAATCTGCGCTGGAAGATGTTCCACGCCTTATCCAAGAAACCGAAACCGAATTGGCCTACTTAGACCAATTGACCGTTGATTTAGAACATGCTACTAATTGGCCAGAAATCGATGATGTGCAACAGGCGTTACAGTCGCGCGGTTACTTGCAAGGTAAGCGTAAACGGTTGGGCGGCGGTGGCAAAAGTGGCCCCTTAAAGGTTGTTACCCCTGATGGTTATGTGGTGTGGATTGGGCGCAATAGCCGTCAAAATGAGTTGGTGACGTTCAAACATGGCAGCCCCCAAGATTTGTGGCTTCATGCGCGTGGTGTTCCCGGCGCACATGTGATTATTCGCAATGATGGCCGCCGTATCTCTGATGAATTAATCGACAAAGCGGCATCTGTTGCGGCTTACTACAGCGCCCGCAGAAACGAAAGCCGTGTTATAGTGGATGTGACACGTCGTAAATACGTTAAAAAGATTAAAGGCGCAGGTGCGGGCATGGTCACCTATAGCCATGAGCAAACCCGAACTGTCGCCCCTAAAGATGAATCTATTTTGCAAGAACGTTAAAAATGACCGCACAACCTCTTATCCCCCCAACTGACAAACCGCTATCTTTAGCTGATTATGACCCATCCTATGTTGGACAATGGACTAAAAAAGCAGCCCGCAGCGAATTGAAAAATTTACAGGCACGCTTGCGCCAGCTACAAGAGCGCCTCTATGCTCAAGGTTCACAGGCGCTACTGATTGTGCTTCAAGCTATGGATGCCGGCGGCAAAGATGGCACGATTAAGCGCGTATTTGAAGGGGTCAACCCACAAGGTGTGACTGTTACCAGTTTCAAAGCACCAACAGAAGAAGAACTCGCTCACGATTTTCTCTGGCGTATTCATCGGCATGCGCCCCGTCACGGTTATATCGGCATCTTCAACCGCAGCCACTATGAAGATGTTTTAATTGTTCGTGTGAACCAACTCGTCCCTGAATCGGTGTGGCAAGCACGTTATGACCATATCAACGCTTTTGAACGCCTTTTAACCGATAGCGGCACACGTATTTTGAAGTTCTATTTGCATATCAGCAAGGAAGAACAGCGAGAAAGGTTTCAAGAGCGTCTTGATAATCCTGAAAAGCATTGGAAGTTTTCTCTTGGCGATTTAGCCTTGCGCCAACATTGGAATGATTATATGCATGCCTATGAAGATGCAATTTCTCGCTGTAACACCTCTTATGCCCCTTGGCATATCGTGCCCGCCAATCGCAAATGGTATCGCAACTTAGTGATAACCCAAACCATTGTAGAAACGCTTGAAGCGATGAACCCCACTTATCCATCACCTGAACCAGATTTGGATAAAGTAGTGATTCCCGATTAACCTCGATGATTGAGAATGGTGCGGGCTGCGTTTAACACCTGCGCTATAGTAATCGATGTTACACAAGGATGATTTATGGGTTCATCGTCCCCCCAATCTAACACGCGGCAGGGGCGACATCCTATCTCTGTCGTGATGATTTTGTGTTTTTGGGGGTCTCCCCATGTACCAAATTCAATTGGGTCTGCTGGCCCATACAGTGCCACCGTTGGCGTTCCTACCGCTGCGGCTAAATGCAATGGCCCACTATCTGGTCCCAATACTAGTTTGGCACGCTCATACAAAGCCGCTAACTGTCCAATACGGGTTTCCCCCGCACTAATGTAAGCTTGGGCTTTCATCTGCCGTACAATCTGTTTGATAAGCGGAACTTCATGGTCGCCGCCCGTGAAAATAACAACGGCTTTTAATTGACCCGCTAAGGCATCCGCCACTTTTGCCCATTTATCAGGTTGCCATTGTTTAACCTTTGTGCCGGAACCAGGGTGAATACACAAAAGACTTTTGCGAGCCGAAATCCCCAGTTGTTTTAGATAGTCAGTGACATGCGCTCTATCTTCATCGCTAACCGGAAAGCGCAAACGCACTTTTGCATAATCGTTTTTCGCCGTCCAATGCTGTATTAAACGCATGTTTTGTATAACGACATGCTCATGTTGGTGTGAGATAGCATGGGTTAAAAACGGGTTCACATCGGGTAAATCGTAACCAATACGCACGGGAATGCCAGCGAGTTTTGCCAGCAATGCCCCCCACCAATGGTCTGGGCGCATAACTATGGCTGCGCTATATCTCAACGCGCGGAGTTGTCGCGCAGAGTGAAATAGTTGTACATAAGGCGAGCGCAAATTTTCTTTAGGTATGCGGCGATTAAATGCTGGAAATGGTAGAGTGACAACCCAATCCACGGCATCATAGCTGGCGATAAGCTCTGCAGACCATGTCCCAGCTAAAACATGAATTTCAGCTTCGGGGCGCGCTTCTTTAAGCGCTTCAATGGCTGGCGTGCTTAATAATACGTCGCCTAGATGGTCTGGCCTGATGATGAGAATGCGCTCAGGAACTGCTGGCTGTTTAGCTGGGATAGGCATTAAACCCACCAAGCGCAAGATAGCCCGCCTCACATAATGCTGGGGCGGTGTTTTGTGGTAAGCCTGTGTCATGGCGATATTGCGTTGCACTACGTCATCATCAAAGTTACTCAAGCCCAATGTCCTTATATGCTGTGATTAATCGTGGGATGATGGCTGACCAATCGTAATATTTGCGCACGGCTGTTTTCGCGCTCTCCCCCAATGTTTGGCGACGGTCTGGGGTCTGTAATAGGCGCACTGTAGATTGAGCGATGTCTTGGGCGCGGTCTGCCAGTACAAGCGCACTTTTAAGCTCTACATTTAATCCCGCAGCTGCGGTACTTGTAGCCACAACAGCACGTCCCGCAGCCATCGCTTCCAGTATTTTTAGTCGCGTTCCACTGCCCATCCGCAATGGGGCTACATATACCTTTGCCGCTTTAAGATATGGCTTAACCGATTCTACCCATCCGGTTATAGTGATATGTTCTTGCTGCTGTAAAGCCGATAACCGTGAATGTGGCTTCTGCCCGACTATGGTCAATGTAGCTTGTGGGACTTTATCTCGGATAAGCGGCCAAATATCCTCTGTGAACCATAGCATCGCGTCTACATTGGGGCGATAATCCATTTTTCCGGTGAAGACAATGGCGTGTTCGCCCAAATTTACAGCGGATACAGCACCTGTATATTGCTCAGTGAATATGCCATTGGGCACGACATAAAGAGGCGTACCATTGCTCATGCTCTGTAAAATCGCTGCGTCCTCATGGGATACAGCCAATACTAAATCTGCTGTTTGGCAAAGTTGCTTCTCAAAACGAGCAATCCGCCCTACTTGCATCAGTGAATATAAGGCCGCTGGCCATCGCTTAATCTCTTTTCGGTCAATGTGAAAAATGAGCCGCTGTAATTCTGCTTCTGCATTAAAAGCATCATAGCATAAACGCGCTTGTGTATGCTGTCGGATAAGCGGTAGATACGGGGCAATTTCTATCCCTTCAAACTGCACTAAATCAAAATGATTTTCTGCCAATATCGCGCGTAATTGCCAGCTAAAAGCATCGCTATACAATCGTTTAGCGATGTCTGGCTCATTGCTCAGCAATAAATCTCGCAACCTGTCTTTGCTAGTCCTTTGTGGGGGGGGCAAAGTATGAATGCGCTGGCAATAATTCGCTAGTGGCGTCTCTTCTGGGGAACTTTCGCCATCATGAAAGCTCAATAAAGTAATTTTATGCCCTGTTTCATGCAAACCCCGTAAAATGCCATAAGTGCGCAGCGCACCACCAGAAGCCGGAGGGTAGGGTAAACCAGCGGTCACCATTAAGATGTGCATCGTGAATAGTCCTTTTACAGAACAGAGTGATAA
>WGEI01000270.1 GCA_015492875.1 Anaerolineae bacterium
ACGGGGTCTAGCTTGCCCTCGCGGGCGAGGCGGGTTAAATCGCGGCTATATTTCTCCAGCGTGCGGTAGCGGCTTTCGGCGTTCGGGTCGGTGATGCGCTGGCCACCGCGCACCTCTTTAATCGCGCCCAACACGCGGTCGCGCGTCAGGCCGTTTTCCGCCAAAATGCGGGCGACAGTCGTACTGCGCTCGTGTAGAATGGCGAGGAACATATGCTCGGTGCTGATGTATTCATCGCGCAGGCGGTTGGCCTCTTCATTGGCTAGGTCAATAATCTGCTTCACGCGCGGGGTGATGAAGACCTGATTTGCGCCTTGCCCATAGATGGCGGCAGTACGCGGGCTTTGCCGCAAAATCTCATCTAGACGGGCGCGCACACTGCTCACATCGACATTCAACTGCTCAAAAATTTGCGGGATAACGCCGTCTGGCTGCTCTAACAGGGCGAGCAAAATATGCTCGGTATCCACCTGATTATGGCCATATCGTTGCAGAATTTCGTAAGCACGCGCCGCTGCATCTTGGGCGCGCTCGGTAAAGCGTTCAAACCGTATCATAAAGGCAACCTCACTCGCTGGCGAACCGTCATAGATCGGTTCAAGTTGCTACCTATTGTACTCGAAAATGGGTCATTGCATGAAGAATAGGGGTTTTTTTACATATAAACGGGACAGTTCCCCCTGTCCATGCAGTGCATATCCATAATCATAACCACCCTGCATAAATATCCTATTAATTTTGCGGGATGAAAAAAGGGCTATGGCACATCCACCATAACCCGGTATCGAAACGCATATGCCGCGCTTTAGGCCGTCGGGCTTTCGCCGGGGAGTGGCGTCTGGGGCGGCTCTTGCTCGGCGGGTTTGTTGCCAAAGCCCACAGCGTCACGGGCGCGGGCGGTCAACTCGCGGAACTTGTCGCTCATGTTATCTAGCTTTTGCGCCATTTGGGGGTCAGGCGCTAGGCTTTCCGTCTCTTCCTTATAGGTAATCAGGATGGCGGCAACAGCCAGCGCATCGCCCACAGCGGCTTTGATGAACCAGCCTAGCACCAGCGCGAAGATAATCGCCCAGCCGGCCAGCTTCGCATTAATCACGCCGACAATCAGACCGACCGGCGCCGCCAGAATGAGGAACGCGCCCAGCGCCGTCCCCAAGCTGAGCACCATCAGCCAAATAGCCGGTATCAGCATCCGCTTCCACACCATGGCATAGAGCACTACACCATCACGGGCGTTGGCCCACGGGTTATCGCTCTCCACCCAGAAGCTACGGGCTAAAATTGCCTCGTCAATGTAGTTGGTGGCGTACATAATCACGCGGTTGACGATGCTCACAATTTGCTCCGCCGTATCGCCCGGCAGCCATGTGGCGATATTGTAAACCGTTCTGGTGAAGGCGTGCACGACAGCGTTCACCATCTCATCGACGACGAACATCACATTCATCTCGCCAAAGCGCTCTTGCACCTTTTGCTTGCCCCATGCCAGCTGCCCTGTGCCCTCTGGCAGGCTATTGTTCTTCAATAATTCGGCCATCACAGCGATATGCGCGGCCTTAATCATATAGAAGACATAGCGATAGGCGAGGTTATACAGTGGTGCAATGCCAATCACCGCAATGATGAAGATGATGAACCCTAGCCAATCCACCGCTTGGCCGATGAGCAGCGCGATGCCGCCAGTAATCGCCAGATAAATCAGTGCTGCCACCCAGAAGAGTAGCATCACCCCTAAGCGCACCCCAACAATCGGGAGTGTGCGCATCAACAGATTAAAAGCACTTCCTATATTTTTCATCACATACCTCTAAACACTCAATTTCTGGAATATCGGTTGGAGTTTTCGATGTTTTACCCCGTGTTATCAGCAATGCACTGCTTTCATGCAATGCCTAACTCTCCCACACATATAATCTGTTACTATTATTATCGGATGAAATAACATTTCCTGCAGAGATGAGGCCATAAAAAAGTTGTAAATTCCACCCCTTCATTTCCCGCGCAACTTTTTACATTTTGATGACACTTCGTAAACAGCCACCCCTTATGCTGGTATTGACGCATAGCAGTAAGGGAGAGTGTTTTTATGAGCGTCCGTAGACAAAGACGGCAGTTTTTGAAATGGCTTGGCGCGGGCGGGGCGGTGGCGGCGCTCAATACCGCTTCTGTCGCCGCTGCTTTGGCCGCCGCACCACCAGGGAGCTTCGCGCCGGCAATTGCCGCCAACCGTGACCCGGTTTGGTTGGCGCTATCGCGCTTTGGCTTTGGTGTCACGCCAGAGCTTTATGCCGAAGTGCGCAATATCGGCCCCTACGCTTGGCTAGAGCAACAATTGGATTATGAAAACATCGATGACAGCGCCCTCGAAGCGCGTTTAGCGCCTTATGCTGAAGTCATTGACGAAAATAGTTTCGTTGTTGGGAAACGTTATCGGGGGATGCGCGGGCAGGTCTTGCGCCAGTTTTTCGGGGCGTGGCTGCTGCGCTCGCTCTATAGCCGCCGCCAGCTTTATGAACGGATGGTGCACTTTTGGAGTGACCATTTCAGCGTATACATGGCCAAAGATATTGTATGGCTATTGAAAATTGACGACGATCGCGACGTTATCCGCACCCACGCCTTAGGGCGTTTCCGCGAAATTCTCGGCGCCGATGCCCACAGCCCGGCCATGCTGCTCTACCTTGACCAAATTGAGAGCAACCATACCGCCCCCAATGGAAACTACGCCCGTGAACTCATGGAGTTGCATACTTTGGGCGTCAATGGCGGCTATACCGAACAGGACGTGAAAGAGGTGGCACGCGCCCTCACTGGCTGGTCTATCAATGGCCGCCGCGAGGCCGACCGCAGCGGTTTCCGCTTCCGCCCACGTTTACATGATGATGGCGAGAAAATCGTGCTAGGGCAGGTTATCCCCGCTGGCGGCGGTGTCGAAGATGGGGAAATGGTGCTGGATATTCTGGCACAGCATCCTTCTACAGCGCAATTCATCGCCACAAAACTCGCCCGCCGCTTCGTCTCAGATTTCCCGCCGCAAGAGCTTATCGACCAGATAGCAGCCGCCTATACCGAAACGGATGGCGACATCCGCGCCATGTTGCGCGTCATCATCAACAGCGACCACTTCTGGAATGCCCCGCCAAAGTTCCGCCGCCCCTATGAATATATCGTCAGTGGCTTGCGCGCTTTGGGTTATGACTATGACCGCACCCCAGACCAATTTGTGCGGCTCGTCATTCCCGTTTTGGAAGCGCTGGGACACCAACCCTTTATGTGGCCTGCGCCCAATGGCTACCCCGATGTTGGCGCATATTGGCAGAGCAATCTCCTGTTGCGCTGGAATGCCGCGCTGGCCATAGCGATGGGCGTTGGTGGGCAGTTGCACCCTAATCCGGAAGCCCTCGTCGCTGCGATGGAGGCCGATGGCGTGCCGTTAGAGCTAGAGCCAGTTTTAGGCTGGTTGGCGCGTTACCTTTGGGGGCGCGATTGGACAGATGAAGAGCGCGCCATCACGCTCAACTTCGCCCAGCAAGCGCCAGAAGGCGGTGAACAGCAAATCGCTTATGGGTTGGCGCTATTGATGGCCGCGCCAGCTTATCAGTATAAATAAGGAGAAAAGCCCATGTGTGAACATGATACTTGCAA
This sequence comes from Anaerolineae bacterium, assembly GCA_015492875.1. Lineage (GTDB taxonomy): Bacteria > Chloroflexota > Anaerolineae > Aggregatilineales > Phototrophicaceae > S146-30. The sequence continues at coordinate 3,646 of WGEI01000270.1, forward strand.
ACCCCGCATCTTACACCCGAATACCGTCGCAGAGGCCTATGCCCGCCAACACCCGAATATGTCACGGCGTGCCTTCCTGCGCAGTAGTGGCGCGCTAGCTGGTTTAGCCGCTGCCTATAGCGCCATGCCCGGCTGGATGCCGCGTTTGGCCTTCGCCCCCAAGTATGACCAGCCAGCGGGCGACGTGCTGGTGGCGATTTTCCTGCGTGGTGGCGCAGATACCCTCAATATGATTGTGCCGCATGGCGAAGACCGCTATTATGACATGCGCCCACAATTGGCCATCCCGCGCCCCGATGCTTCGGCAGAAAATCGCGTCTTAGATTTAGACGGCTTCTTCGGCCTTCATCCCGCGCTATCGCCCCTATTGCCCATCTTTCAGGCGGGCGATTTAGTG
>WGEI01000271.1 GCA_015492875.1 Anaerolineae bacterium
AGATGTGTATAAGAGACAGGGCGCTATAACGTGGCCTTTGATGATGTGGAAGCTGTGGCACAAGCGGCGCTCAACCACCGCTTACTGCTCAACTTTGAGGGGCAAGCGGAGGGCATCACCACAAGCGACATCATCGCGCATCTGCTGGAACAGGTGAAAAAGCGGGCATAAGCCATGAGCGAGCAACAAACTAGCCACCCCAGCGAAAGCACACGCTTGCTATTGCCGGAGAAGGTGCGGCGGCGGCTGGATGCGTTGACGTTGAATCCGCGTAAAATCCGCGCCGGCGCTTTACAGGGCGAACGGCGGTCGGTCAAGCGGGGGACGAGTATTGAATTCGCCGATTATCGTGACTATACGCCCGGCGACGATTTGCGGCGGCTGGATTGGAATGTCTATGCGCGTTTGGGCAAGCCCTACATCAAGCTCTTTGAGGATGAAGAAGACCTCGCCGTGCACCTCATTTTGGATACATCGGCCAGCATGAATTGGCCGCCAGAAGGCGAGCGGGCGGGGGAAAAGCTGCTCTTCGCTAAGCGCATTTTTGCGGCACTGGCGTATATTTCGCTGGCGAGCAATGACGCTCTGATGCTGACGGCGGTTAATGACTTTGATGGCATGAAGCACTTTGGGACGGTACGTGGGCGCGGCCATGTGGTGAATATGTTGCGTTTCGTCCATCACCTAGAGGCCAAAGGACTTACAGCAGTGACGGCAACGTTAGAGAGCTACGCCTTGCGCTTCAAACGGGCGGGCATGGTGATTTTCATCAGCGATATGTTCTCGCCAGATGGTTGGCTAGAAGGGCTGAACCGCCTGCTGGCCAATGGGCATGAGGTGGCCATTGTTCATGTACTGACGCCAGAAGAGGTTGTGCCGCCACTGGCGGGCGATTTGCGGTTGGTGGATATTGAAACGGGCGAGGCGCGCGAGGTCACAGTAGATGCCACCCTGCGCGATATTTACCACCGCCGACTGGAAGCATGGCGTAACCAACTACGGGCGGAATGCGTACGGCGTGGGGCGTACTACTTGCCCTTACAAAGCGATATGGTGTGGGAACGGGTGTTACTCCACGATATGCGGCGGCTGGGCGTCGTGAAATAGGTCAAATCGTACTTTCACATAAGGAACAGTGAACGGATGTCATTTTTAGACCCGCTGGCTCTGTTAGGTGGCCTCATCGCCATCCCCATTATCTTGCTCTATATGCTGCGGCTACGACGGCGCGAGGTTTTGGTTTCTAGCACGTTTCTCTGGCAGCAACTACTAGAGGATAAAGAAGCCAACACGCCTTGGCAGCGACTGCGGCGCAATTTGTTGCTCTTGCTACAGCTCATTATTGTGGCGCTGTTGGTGTTGGCGTTGGCGCGGCCTTTCGTCACCGTGCCCTCGTTCACTGGCGGGCAAACGGCGGTGCTGATTGACGCCTCGGCCAGCATGAACGCCACTGATAGCGAGGATGGCAGAACGCGCTTTGAGCTGGCCGTAGAGCAAGCGCGCGAGTTAGTGGGCACGTTGGGCATTGGCGATCAAATGATGATTATCCGCGTGGGGGCTGTGCCGCAAGTGCTCGTCCCCTTCACCGAGAGTATCGTCCCGTTACATGAGGCGTTAGACGGGATTGAAGCGGGTAACGACGGTGCGGACTGGGTATCGGCGTTAACCTTAGCGGCGGGCAGTAGCGATAGCCCCGATTTGCGCATTATCATCATCAGCGATGGCGGTATTGGCGAAGCGGCTTCGCTACCACCTATTCCCGGCGAATTGGTCTATTTACCGGTAGGGATTAGCGATAACAATTTGGCGATTACGGCGCTGGCCACCCGTGAACTGCAAGATAGACCGCCGCAACTCTTCGCACAGGTTACTAATTATGGCGGGCAAGATGTCGAGGCGGATATTGTGCTGCGGATTGATGGCCAACTTTCTGCGGCAGAGCCAATACAGGTTGCGGCACATAGTAGCGTTTCGCTGACGTTGGATGATGTGTTGCCGCCAGATTTCACCACCGTTGAGGCGACGCTGGTCAACTTCAGCAATGCGGACTATTTGGCGCTAGATAACAGCGCATCCGCCGTCCATGAAGGGCAGACCAGCCGCACTGTGCTCGTCATGACAGAGGGCAACTTATTCCTAGAGCAAGTTTTGCGCAGTATGCCGGGGATACAGGCCTTTCAAGGCAATATTGAGGCGGGCTTGCCCACGCGGGCGTTTGACCTGTATATCTTTGACCGTTGGCTACCGCCCGCCTTGCCAGAGGGCGATATTTTCTTCATCAATCCGCCCGCAACTACGCCGCTGTTCACGGTGGGGGATGTGGTGGGCAATACGCAGAATATCATCATCAAGCCTAATGACCCGCGCACGGCTTTTCTTGATTTTAGCGATGTCAATATTTTGCAATTTCAACAGGTGCAAGATAGCGGCTGGGCGGATGTGCTCATCAGCGCCGATGGGGGGCCGTTGCTCTTGGCAGGTGTCGAGGATGGGCGGCAGGTGGCGGTATTGACCTTCGCGCTGCATGAATCTGACCTGCCGTTGCGGGTGGCGTGGCCGGTGCTGATGGCTAATTTGTTGCAATGGTTCACGCCCTCCAACCTCATTGAGACCCCTAATGGGCTGGCTATTGGCCAAGCGTTGGCTATTCAGCCGCCTGTAGAGGCAGATACCATTCAGATTATTGCGCCAGATGACACCGTTTATAACTTGCCGGTTGAACGAGAAACGGTCATCTTCGATGAGACCTTCACTGCGGGGATCTACCAATTACGCGCCATGCGAGCGGGTGAGGTTCTAGTGGAACAGCCGTTTAGCGTGAACCTCTTCGATGAGGGGGAGAGCAATATCGCGCCTGTCATGAGCGAGCTACAGATTGGCGAGGCCACTGTGGAGAGCACTGTCGAAGAGGAACAGGGCGAGTTGGAATTCTGGTCATATCTCGCGTTTTTTGCCTTGCTGATTATGCTGGTGGAATGGTATTTGCACCATCGCCGCTTGCGCTTACCCGTTGCACCACTGCCAACAGAACGGAAACGAGCGACCACATGAACAAAGCGACACCTGTCAAGCGCCCTCTATGGCTATGGCTCAACAGCTCACAAGTCCGATGGCTGGTTGTGCCGCTGGCGGTGTTCATCTTCACGCGGGCGTTTGTCTTTGCGGGCGCATATTTGCCGTCGGCCTTTGGCATTGATGTGCTGCCGCCGGATGTAGAGATTGCGGGCGATAATGACGCACTGAGCAAACTCGTGCGTTGGGATGCGCTTCATTATTACAACATTGCCACTGTGGGCTATCGTTACGTTCCCGGTACAGATAATTCTGATGAAGCGACCGTGGCATTTTTCCCGCTGTACCCGCTCTTGGTGCGGGTGCTCTCGCCCATTGGCGGGGCGGCGCTGGCG
>WGEI01000272.1 GCA_015492875.1 Anaerolineae bacterium
AGAGACAGGGTTAGGATAGTGGCGATTGATAATACCTTCCGCTTCTTTATCAATGACCAACTCGTTCGGCTCTGTTTGCCCGATGACCCCGATGGCGAGAGCACTTTTTTTCTCGGCGAGTGTGAGGGTGGTCATATGGCCGATGTTTGGCTTGATGATAGCTTACCTGTAGGTCGCATAGGGGTAGCAGTAGAGACCCAGCGCAAAGAAGAGGCCGTGACAGTTATTTTTGATAATGTGCTGGTACTCAGTCCAGATTCTGCCGAATTTAGTCTTACTGAGGCGACTAATCCATGAAAGTCCACCTACGTATGCTCGGCTGCCGTCTCAATCAAAGTGAAATTGACACAATGGCGCGGCAATTGGTGCAGCAGGGGCATGAAATTGTCGATGACCCCGCCATTGCGGAACGTGTCATTGTCAATACTTGTGCCGTCACCAACGAAGCAACGCGCGATAGCCGCAAGCTCATTCGTGAGCTAAATCGCGCTAACCCAAAGGCAGAAATCACTGTTACAGGCTGCTATGCCCAAATATCCCCGCAAGATATTGCTATTTTACCAGGGGTTGCCCGTATAGTGGATAATCGCCAAAAAGAGCATATCGTTGAGCAAATCACAGGTGCGCCAACTGAATCTTTTGATATAGAACCACACGCCCGCGATAGCGTTGTTCCGGGTGCTTTAGGGCGTACCCGCGCTTTTGTCAAAGTGCAGGATGGTTGCGATAACGCTTGTACTTTCTGTATCACAACAGTCGCACGGGGAGAAGGGCGCAGCCGCCCTATCCATGAAATTGTGTCCGAAGTTCAGGCGTTATATGCAATGGGCTATCAAGAAGCCGTGCTGACAGGCGTGCATTTGGGTAGTTATGGGCATGATTTTGGCGATAGACAGGGGCTAAAACACCTCGTAACTGCCTTGCTCGCAGAAACGGACATTCCTCGTTTGCGCTTATCCTCCTTAGAGCCGTGGGATATTGCTGATGGCTTTTTTGAACTGTGGCAAAATGCACGTCTATGCCCGCACTTACATTTGCCTTTACAAAGTGGCTGCGATGCAACGTTGAAGCGGATGCGTCGTAATACCACCCAAGCCGAATTTCGGCGGTTAGTATCGTTAGCCCGTGCCCATATTCCCAATCTAAGCATCACTACCGATGTGATAGTTGGTTTTCCGGGTGAAACCGATGAGGAATTTGCCATTAGCGAGGCTTTTATTCATGAGATGAACTTCGCTAAATTGCACGTGTTTCGCTATAGCGTGCGTGAGGGCACGCCCGCCGCCCGTATGAAAGGCCAACTCCCGAAGCGCCTTAAAAAAGCGCGCAGCCGCCGCCTCCTACAGCATTCTAGCCAGCAGGAAGAGCGTTTCGCCCGCCAGTTCATCGGCCAAAAGCTCCATGTACTATGGGAACAAGTGGTGGGCGCTTCTGAAGATGGATTTATCAGCGTGGGATATACCGAAAACTATATCCGTGCCCGTGCTATTCACCCACGCCCGCTGACCAATTTAATCACCCCGGTCCAAGCCTTTGATTACCTCGATGGTCAACTCGTCGTCAATCTTGTGATAGAATAAAAGCGGTCTGCTGGTATAATCCTGTATATACGGTTTGTTTTTCAAAACCGGAAAGGTTGATTTTCATGGAAGACCCAAGACCACAAATCCAAACAGCCTTGAAAGATGCCATGCGCAATAAAGACCATGCGCGTAGAGATACATTGCGCATGTTGCTCAATGCTGTTCGCCAAGTTGAAATTGATGAACGTCGTGAACTCAGCGCGGAAGATGTGACCGCTATTTTGCAGAAAGAGGCTAAACGCCGCCGCGAAAGTATTGACGAATATACCAAAGCAGGCCGCGAAGACCTTGCCGCAGGTGAACGGGCAGAGCTAGCGATTATCGAGGAGTTCCTCCCGCAACAGCTTTCCCGCGAAGAGATTATGCGCCTCGCTCAAGAAGTTGTGGCGCAGGTTGGTGCATCGTCTCCGAAGGATATGGGGAAAGTGATGGGGACTTTAATGCCCAAAGTAAAAGGTTTGGCGGATGGCAAACTCGTGAATGAAGTCGTCCGCGAATTGTTATCTTAGCCCCACGATTAAATCGCTATGGTTGAGCAAATCGCCACTTTCTTAGAGCAACGTTTCAATATCCCCGCAGATCGTTCGGCCTTGTATTTACGGCGGGCGATAGTGATTTCTGCGGCGGCATTATTTGTTTTGGCGGCCACGATGATCGTGGCTTTTGATGATATTTTCACCGGACGAAGCTCTATTTCTTCACTTCAAATCGGGGAAGTTGTTCCCGTCGATATTACTTCCCCCAAGCCGATTACTTATACGAGCCAAATACTCACCGAGCGCCGCCGCCTAGAATCCCAGAATGCCGTTCCGCCTGTTTTTGACCCGCCAGACCCCAATGTTGCGCGCCAGCGGGCTGAATTGGCACGCCAAATTTTGGATTATATCGCCAATGTTCGGGCTGATATTTACGCCGACTTTGAGCAGAAAATGGCGGATATTGGCTATATCACCGCGCTTAAGTTAGAGCCGGATATTATTCAGGCCATTCTAGAGATGGATGATGAGACGTGGCGTTCTGTCGATGAAGAAATTGTCAATGTGCTCACCCGTGTTATGCGTGAATCCATCCGCGAGAACCAGCTTGAGACCTTGCGCTTACAATTGCCCACCCAAGTGAGCATCCGCTTTAATGCCACCGAGCGAGATGTTATCGTTGCTATTTTGGCGAATTTAGTTCGCCCCAATACTTTTGAAAACCCAGAAGCTACCGCTGCCGCCCGTCAAGCCGCTGCAGAGGCGATAACACCAGTTCAACGCACATTTGCTCGTGGTGAAACAG
>WGEI01000273.1 GCA_015492875.1 Anaerolineae bacterium
CAGGTTATAAAGACACTAGCCGCGGCGGGCAATTAACTGATGGGCTGCGGCGACGCCCCTATAGTGTGGTGTTGTTAGATGAAATCGAAAAAGCTGCGCCCGAAGTATTTGATATTTTCCTGCAGGTGTTTGATGAAGGGCGGTTGAGCGATGCCCACGGGCGGTCAGTGGATGCCCGCCATTCTATTTTCATCATGACGAGCAATATCGGCACACAGGAAGCCAATAAAACTATGGGCTTTGGCGCACGGGATGAGATGCCCGATTATTCCGCCCACCTGAATCGATATTTCCGCCCTGAATTTTTGAACCGCATTGACGAAGTCATCACCTTCCGTCCATTAGACCGCGAGCGCTTGAGCAAAATTCTCGATTTGCAAATCGAAGAGCTACATGAGCGGCTGCGTGAGCAAGGATTGCAATTAACATTACGTGATGATGCACGGGATATTATCCTTGATGCGGGCTACGACCCCGAAAATGGGGCGCGGCCATTGCGTCGGGCGATAGATAGATTGCTCACTCGCCCGCTGAGTAATGCGATTGTTGAGGATAAGTTCCAACGTGGAGATACTATCATCGCGCAAGCGCAAGGCGAGGTATTGATATTTGAACGGGAGGCAAAAGCCTGATCCTGATATATCGTTCATAGCGTTCTTAAATACTGGACATGCATATATAGGGCTTTTGAACGGATTGGCTGAGCACATTTATGGGAAACGAAGTACCACAAACAGGGCGGCGTCCACTACCGATTAGCGATGATGAAAAACGTGCGCTGCTGCGGCGGCGGCGTAAAGAAGACCGCATCGATATTTTCGCCAGCGACCCCGATAAAGATATCAGTGAATTAGGGCGTTTGGCCTTGCGCCGCGATGATATTAACGATCTCTTTGTTTTAGGTGATTTATGCGCCAAGAAGTCCATCTCGCAAGAGGGGCGATTGCTGGTCTTCTATGTTGGAAAAACCCTCATCGCTTATCGCCGCGCCATGCAAGCGGCACAAAATGACGTAGACCGCAAGCTCGCCAGCCGTGCATTAGGACGCTATGTTCATTGGGTGATTGAGTGTGTAGAGAACAACCCTACCCCGCGCAATGCTGCCATTGCCCTCTATGCGATTAGCGATGTTCATGATGACAAACTGGAGCAACCACCGCATCACGATACTGTTTTACGGGTACTCCAGCTATACGCCAACCAATACGACGCCACTCGGCAGATTGATGCGATTGCAGGCAGGGGCGACGATGAAGGTGATTTTGAGCGCACGCAAGCCTACCCTGGCATCAACGAGATTATGCTTAGCGAATCATCTCGCACACAAGTGGCGCGGGATTTGAGTACGGGCTATCTCTCGGCTGAAGTTGTGGAGGGGCAAAGCGAAACGCAGCATCAAGGTGGATTTGAATCTAACTTTTCGTCGATAGAGGTTGAATCACAAATTTTACAGTCACCGCAAGCTCCTCAATCGATGCGGCGTCCGCCCCCCCCTGATGAGCGCGAAGACGAGTTCAATATCGGCGACCGCATTGAAGGGCGTTATGAGGTGGTTGATATTCGTTGGGGCGGCATGGGTGTTGTTTACCTGTGCTATGACCACGAACTGCGCGAGCCTGTGGCAATCAAGAGCTTCCAAGCGCGATTATTAGATAACGAGCGGGCAGTATCCCGTTTCATCAATGAGGCGCTGACCTGGATTCAACTGGAGAAACATCCCCATATCGTTCAAGCGCGCTTAGTACAAAACTTCAACAATCGCCCGCACATCATCCTAGAGCATGTTAGCGGGCCAGAAGGCATGGGGGCAGATTTGCGCAGTTGGATAGACCGCAAGCGCGTTAACTTGCCGCGTGCGGTTTTATTCGCCATCCACATTGCGCTGGCGATGCGCCATGCCGTTGATAAAGTGCCCGGCCTAGTACACCGTGACTTGAAACCGGGAAATATTCTGATTACCCATGAGGGGATTGCCAAAGTATCGGACTTTGGGTTAGCCAATAGCCTCGACATTGCGGATGTGCCAGAGCAAGACGCCAAAACAGACGAGACCAGCGGCGATGAACAGGCCGACCGTTTAACCCGTGCTGGGGCACTCGTTGGCACACCGGCCTACATGTCTCCAGAGCAGTGCAAAGCGGAAAATGTAACTCCCCGCGCAGATATTTATTCATTCGGGGCGGTGCTTTATGAGATGCTGACCGGGCATCGTGTATTCAAAGCGCACAAATTCCAGCAATGGATACATGCACACCTCAAAGAAGAGCCGCGCTTCTCGCCGGATGAGGAAGCCCATATCCCCCAACGGCTACGGGAACTGGTGCTGCTATGTTTGGCCAAAGGGCCGCATGAGCGCCCCCATTCATGGGGACAGATTATCGATGAATTGGCGGCGATTTATACCGATATAACGGGCGAAATGCCCGCGCTAGAGACCAGCGGGCCAGAATTGCGAGCGCGGGATTGGATGGATAAAGGCTACTCGCTGACGGAGCTAGGGCGCTATGAAGAGGCGTTACAGGCCTATGAACAGGCTATCGCCTTGCAGCCCGATTATGCGTGGGCGTGGGCGCGAAAAGGGCGCACTTTGCGGCTTATGGGGCGCTATAAAGAGGCCTTCGATTGCTATGAATACGCGCTGGCCATTCATCCTAATTATGCTTGGGCATGGAATGGTAAGGGTATCATCCTTGACCGCATGGGCCAGCATGAAGAGGCATTAGCTTGCTTCATACGGGCGACAGAACTCTCTCCGGATGATGTCTGGTATTGGTATAACCGCGCTGATGTATTGCAAAAATTGGGGCGTTATGATGAAGCCATCCCTATTCTAGAGCATTGCCTAGCGTTAGCGCCCAATCACGCCAATAGTTGGGCAAAGATGGGGCAAATTTACCGGCTGCAAGGCGCGTATGAAGACGCCGCCAAAGCCTATGAAAAAGCGCTTGAATATGACCCCGCTTATGGCTGGGCGCATAACGGGTTGGGTTTGGTTTATAAGATATTAGGCCGCAAAAAAGACGCCTTAATGGCGTTCAAACGGGCGACCCGCTACCAACCGGAAGTCATTTGGCACTGGTATAACTTGGCCGAAGTGCTGGTTGACTTGGGGCTATATGAAGACGCCGTTATGCCGGCACAACAGGCAACGCGATTAAACCCTGAGCACGCTTTCAGTTGGGGGAAGTTGGGGCAAGTGCTTCGGTATGTCAACCGCTATGAAGAAGCTTTGGATGCCTATGACAAAGCCATCAACCTTAAAACAGATTATGACTGGGCAATCAACGGTAAGGGCATCGTCCTAGAGCGGTTAAACCGCTATGAAGAGGCGCTTGAGTGCTATAAACGCGCCTGTGAAATAGCGCCGGATAGCGAATGGTACTGGTATAACTATGGCAATGTGTTGACGCTGCTGGGGCGCTATGCAGAGGCATTGCCGCTGATTGAGAAAGCAACGCAACTCAACCCCAAGCACGCCCGTAGCTGGGCGCTTAAAGGCAATATATTGCGCCAATTGGGGCGGCTGGATGAAGCCCTACAAGCCTGCCAACGCGCCACGTCGCTATCGCCAGATTATGCTTGGGCATGGAGCGAGCAAGGGCAAATCTACGAAGCATTAGGGCAGTTGGATGAGGCATTAGATGCTTATCAAAATGCCAGCGATTATGCCCCGAAAGAGCCGTATTACCTTTATCGCCAAACCGATGTTTTGCTGGCGATGGAACGGTTTGAAGAAGCCGCAGACCTATTGACATATGCCCTGAAATTAGATAATCGCAATCCGCAACTGTGGGCGAAGTACGGGCAGGTGCTACGCTATATGCAGCGCTATGAAGAAGCCCTTGATGCTTATACGCGCGCGGTAGAAATGGACCCAGATTATAGTTGGGCATGGAGCGGGCGCGGCTTAACCCTCAGTACGCTGAACCGCCATGAAGAGGCCATCTATTGCTTCAAGCGGGCGATTGATATAGACCATAATGACCCGTGGTATTGGTATAGCCATGGGGAAGAGTTATTGCTCGCAGGCCGAGACCGCGAGGCGCTGGAGTCTTTAGAGCAGGCGATTAAACTCGCCCCTAATCATGCAGAAAGCTGGGCAAAACGTGGGCAAGCTTTGCGGCGGCTCAAGCGTTTTGATGAGGCGCTACAGGCATACACCCATGCGGTGGAACTCGTGCCGAATTTCGCATGGGCATGGAATGGGCGCGGTTTAACGCTGAAGGAAATGGGGCGTTTTGAAGAGGCACTCACATGTTACCAACGCGCTTCGGAGGCAGACCCGAATACGATTTGGTATGCTATCAATCAAGTTGATGTGCTTTTGGAGTTAGACCGTAAGGACGAAGCGCAAAAAATCATTGACCATGTCGTAGAAATCGCGCCGCAAAGCGCGGCAGCCTGGGCGAGGCACGGGCAAGTATTGCGACGGCGCAACTGCTTTGATAAGGCGATTGTGAGTTATGACCGCGCTATCTCTCTCAATGCCGCATATGCTTGGGCATGGAATGGCAAAGGGTTGTGTTTGGCTGCGCTTGGGCACTGGGACGAAGCGGTAGAGTGTTATAAGCAAGCAGTGCAATATGAAAATGGCGATGTTTGGTTCTGGCATAATTATGGCGAGGCGCTATTAAACACAGGGGCGGTTGAAGATGCCATTCGCGCCTTAGAACAAGCGCGTTTATTAGACCCCAATCACGCGCCAACCTTGCAAAAATTAAGTCAGGCAAAAAAGCAATTGGATGAATTGTAACGATGGATAAACAACCGAACCCCAAAACACGGCGGATACGTCGTGAAATTTCGGTCACTTTCATGAGTGGGCCGTTAGACGGGAAGAAGCTCACATTTGAGCAACCAGAAATCGGCGAACAAATTGTCTTGAATATCGGGCGGCGGGAGAACTGCGACATTTATTTGCCTTTTGACAATCAAGTTTCGCGCCTTCACGCCCGCTTGGGATGTGCTTCTGTGCCGGTAGCTGATAGCGACAGCGCGGGCACAGCGGCTGTATTGACCTTTTGGCTAGAGGATGGTGAAAGCCGTAACGGCACTTATATAGAGAAAAATCCTGAACCTATTACCGACCGCGTCACACTACGCCCCGGCACGCTATTCCGCATCGGGCGGACGTGGTTACGGTTAGATATTCCAATTTCATATGGGGGCTAATTCAATGGATCATCACTCAGGTGAATTTGAAACCGACGACGGGCTATCTATTTACACGGAATCGTGGTTGCCCAACCATACGCCGCGTGCGATTGTTGTGATTGTGCATGGCTATGGCGAACATATTGGCCGCTATATGCATGTCGCCAACGAGTTTGAGGCGCATGGATATGCTGTCTACGGGCTAGACCATCGCGGACATGGCAATAGTGAAGGGCTACGGGTTCATGTAGACCGTTTCGAACAGTTTGTCCAAGACCTGAAGCGTTATATCGAGCAGATAAAAGAAGAACAGCCAAACCGCCCTATTTTCCTGTATGGCCATAGTATGGGGTCGGCCATTGCTCTGGCCTATGCGCTCCAGTACCCACAGGATATTGCTGGCCTGATTATCAGCGGCTCTGCACTCACGGCTGATGAAGAAGTGCCCGCCCTTGTTGTCAAACTCTCCAAATTGCTCTCGCGCCTTATCCCAAAAGTGCACTTGCAACCCTTAGATGCGAACTTGATTTCGCGCGATGCGGATGTGGTAGCGGCTTATAATAGTGACCCGCTGGTAGTGCGGAAGCCATTCCGCATTAGACTGGGCGCAGAACTCTTGAGAACGGTACAGGATATTCGCCAGCGTTTGCATGAATTGAAAATGCCAATTTTGATTGTACATGGCAGTGCCGACCAGCTCACACCTGTTTCTGGCGCCCATGTGCTTTATGAGCAAGCGGGCACGGACGATAAGACGCTGAAGGTTTATGAAGGCTTATATCATGAGGTGCATAATGAGCCTGAGCAAGAGCAGGTTCTAGCGGATATTGTGGATTGGCTGGATGCACATACTGAAGACCCGCCTAATGACGATGAAGAACTTTAAGCTCTCTCCATATGTATTATGAATAATTGCTAGTAAACGGTGTCTTTTGCCGAAAAAAGCCGCCGTTTTTTGTGTTTTTTGCCGTCCTTGTTATACTATAGAGGGGTTGCAATAATCATAAATAATGAATACACCATTAACCGGCCATATAGACCGGATATTGTTTTCTTTCTACCTTTTACAGGGAATTAGGTATTACACATATGGAAAAACACAAGGTTAAATTGCATGTAAAAAATATTTCGCTGCATTTTGGAGGTATACGTGCATTAAGTGATGTTGATTTTGAAGTTGAAGAGGGCACAATTTTCGCCATTATTGGGCCTAACGGCGCGGGAAAGACGAGTTTAATCAACAGCATCAACGGTTTTTATCGCCCCCAACAAGGCCAAATTATTTTTGAAGGACAAGACATTTCTAATCTCCCCCCATATAAGCGCGCCCAATTGGGCATTTCTCGCACATTCCAAAACATTGCACTATATACCAACGCGACCACGCTCGATAATCTCATGGCGGCGCGGCACATCCACATGAAAACCAATATGTTAACTGGGGCGATATTTCGGGGGCCAGCGCGGCGTGAAGAGATTGAGCATCGCCGTCGTGTCGAGGAAATTATCGACTTTCTGGAAATGGAGAGCATCCGCAAAAGCATCGTGGGCACGCTCAGTTACGGTTTACGCAAACGGGTTGAGCTTGGACGCGCGTTGGCCTTAGAGCCACGATTACTGCTTTTGGATGAACCAATGGCGGGGATGAATGTGGAAGAAAAAGAGGATATGGCCCGTTTCATTCTCGATATTCACGAGCGCCAAAATATGACGATTTTACTGATTGAGCACGATATGGGGCTGGTGATGGATATTTCACATCGCGTCATGGCGCTCGATTTTGGGGTGAAGCTAGGTGAAGGCACACCAGATGAAATCCGCCAGAATGAAGCCGTGATACAAGCCTATTTAGGGCAGGAGGCTTAATATGACCGCGACGACCCAAAACCCCACCATTCAATATCGCAAACCTAAACCGGGCAAGATTTACCGCTCAAAGTTGCAGGGCGAAATGACGCCTCCTAGCCCCGATAGAGACACATTACCCAAAAACTTCCTGCTGCGGGTTAAGGAGTTTGGGCCAGAAGTGGCCATGCGCAAAAAACGTTATGGCATCTGGCAAGAATATACGTGGGACGACGTGTATGAGCACGTCACCAACTTCTGCATGGGGCTGATTAGCCTTGGGTTACAAAAAGATGACGCCGTGGCGATTATCGGCGAAAACGACCCAGAATTCTATTGGGCGCAAATCGCCGTGCACAGCGCTCGCGGCAAAACTGTCGGCGTTTTTAGCGATGCGACACCGGAAGAACTACTCTACGTTTTAGACCGCACCCGCGCTGTTTTCCTGCTGGCTCATGACCAAGAACAGGTGGATAAGGCGCTGGCAATTAAAGACCGTATCCCCAGTATCCGTAAGGTGATTTATTGGGATGATATGGGGTTATGGGATTATGATGACCCGCTACTGGCCAGCTTTGAAGATATTGAGGCGCTTGGGCGTGAATACAAGCGCGAACACCCTAACCTATTTGAGGAACTCGTCGCACAAACACAGCGAGAGGATGTCATTATCCTCAGCATGACATCGGGCACAACTAGCGCACCTAAATTCGCCATGATTACTAACTGGCAGTTGGTCTATGGTAACGCCATGAATTACCGCTGGGTACAAGCATGGCGCGAAGATAATTGGCTATCTTTTAGCCCGATGGCATGGTTGACAGAACAAGCCTTTGGCTTCACCAACTTTTTGCTTCGTGGCCATCAGGTGAACTTCCCGGAAGGGCCAGAAACGGTTCAGCATGATATACGGGAGATTGCGCCGGCGGGTTTGCTATTCCCCAGCCGTGTTTGGGAAAATCTGGCGAGTTCGGTGCGCTTCCGCATCAGCGATAGCACGTGGATTAACCGCTTCCTGTTCAAAATTTTCATGCCAATCGCCTACCAATATGCCGATAAAGAAGACCGCAAAGAGCCGATTGGCATTGGGCTGAAGTTCTTGCGCTGGTTGGGCGAGTTCGCTATCTTCCAGCCATTGCGCGATAAATTGGGGCTAACACGGGCGCGGAATGCGTTGACGGCTGGTGCTATGCTCAGCCCTGATGTGGTGCGCTTCTTCCGTGCGATTGGCGTGGAGTTGCGCCAGTTATACGCCTCTACCGAGACATTCGGCACAATTCACCTACCCGGTGATGTGCGGTTTGAAACTGTGGGCGTGCTTGTTCCCGGTGTAGAGCTAAAAATCGCTGAAGACCAGGAGATTTTATTGCGCACAGAGGCGCGTTTTGCTGGTTATTTTGAAGCGCCAGAGAAAACGGGCGAAGTGATTGATGAAGAGGGCTGGTACTACACTGGTGATGCGGGGTATATGGATGAGGAAAGCGGGCATCTCATCTACCTAGACCGCCTCAAAGATATGATTGAATTGGCCAATGGCCAAAGCTTTAGCCCACAATACATTGAAGGCCGTCTGAAATTCAGCCCATATATTCAAGATGTGATGACTATCGGCGGCTTTGATATGACCTATGTGACGGCGATTGTCATCATTGATTTTGACAATCTAGCGCGGTGGGCCGAGAAGAATGGCCTTTCCTTCACGACATTTGTAGACCTTTCGCAAAAGCCAGAAGTGTACGATTTAATCGAAGAAATCATTGCCGAAGTCAATCGTTCGCTACCAGAATGGCAACGCATTCGCAAGTTCGTAATTTTGCATAAGCAATTCGATGCCGATGAAGCCGAACTAACCCGTACACGCAAGTTGCGCCGTCGCACCTTACAGAAAAAATATGGCGAAATTCTGGAAGCGATGTATGGTGATAAAGAGAGTGTGGTCGTTCGGGCAGATGTGAAATACCGTGATGGGCGCACTGGCGTTGTCGAAACAGCATTACAGGTGCGCACAATCACGAAAACGTAAATAGTGGCAGGGCTGTTACTGGTTGAACAGCCCCCAATCTAGATAAAGTTTTGGTTATTACAGCAGTTTTTAAGAGAGGCTTACTTTGACACAATCGAATCGCTCCTTACAACGTGCTGGGACATGGCTATTTTATGCTATTGTAGCGCTTCTGCTTTTCTTATGGTTACAGCCTTTAGCCGCACAGAAATCTGGCAATACCATCATTCAACGGACGATTGGCGGTGTGATGCTGGGCAGCATCTATGCCATTATGGCGCTGGGCATTGTCGTCATTAACAAGGCGTCTGGCGTTTTCAACTTTGCGCACGGCGCGATGATGATGATTGCCGGCTATATGTTCTTCAGCTTCTTCAATACGCAGGCAATATCCCTTGTTGCTGCGGGGTTGCTGGCCTTTAGTACGGTTGTGCTGGGCTTTACCATGGGGGGCTGGCGAGAGTTATTCATCCCCCAACGGCTCATCACAGCGCTTATCATCGGCATCATCCTCACGCTGATGATGACCAGCGGCGGCACAGAACAGCGTTGGCTTCATGCGCTCACGGGCGCGGTGACTGGCGCGGTGCTCATTGGTTTGCTAGTAGAGCGGCTCACCATTCGCCCGCTGATTGGGCAGCCCATTTTTGCGGCAGTGATGGTTACGCTGGCGCTCAATGAAGTGATACGCGGCATCACCACACTTATCTGGGGGTCTCAGCCTAAAAGTTTGCTCATCTTTGCCGAGCCACACCCGTTCTTGCCAGACCAATTCGTCCGCATCCAAACGCCTATCACGATTGAGCCAACGGGGTTGCTGGGCTTTTTAGAAGGCCCTGTGAACATTGACCAGCCGCGTTTCATGGCGTTTTTGCTGGCATTGGCAACGTTCGCCCTGTTCTGGTTCTTCTTCCGCTTCACCAACATCGGTTTGGCGATGCGCGCCACCTCTGAAAACCAACAACTGGCGCAATCCGTCGGGTTGCGGGTGCGCGTCATTTTGGCGATTACCTGGGCAATTGCAACTGTTATGGCTGGCGTGGCAGGGCTATTCTACGCAGGCTCTAGCGCGGCGAGTTCCATTGATACGAACTTTCACTTCGTCATTTTACGCGCCTTCCCCGCTGTGCTTTTGGGCGGTCTAGAGTCTATTGGTGGGGCTTTAGTGGGGGGGCTAATTATCGGCCTATCTGAAGAATGGGCGAAATTGCTCTTCACGGGCGACGTTGCCGAAAATCTAGCGCCTTATATCGTATTGATGATTGTGCTCATTCTACGGCCAGAGGGGTTGTTTGGTGAGAAGCGTATTGAGCGTATCTAAGGGATAAAAACATGGCAGACCATATTCGTCCAGCAGGCATTTTTGATACTACATACGAGCAAGATATAGCGCTCAATCGCACCCGTACTGATAAGTTTTTGCAATATGGCGGGTTAGTAGCGCTCTTGTTGATCCCCTTACTGACCAGCCGCAGCTTTTTAGGGTTGAATATCTTGCCCGATTATGTGGTGGTCACCATTAATACAATTGCTATTTTCGTCATCGCGGCACAGGGGTTGAATATCCTCATTGGCTACACTGGTCAAATTTCGCTCGGTCATGCGGCCTTTATGGCAGTTGGGGCTTATAGCGGGGCGCTATTGGCCAAAGGATTCGCCATCCCAATTGGCGAGAGCATGCTCCAGATTGGCCCCTTCTCATTTTGGATTGCGCTACCGCTAGCTGCCCTATTCACTGGCTTGGTAGGGCTATTATTTGGCTTGCCCTCGTTGCGGGTGAAGGGGTTCTATCTAGCGATGGCGACATTAGCGGCGCAGTTCATCATCCCCTGGATTATCGAACACCCGCTACAGCCGTATACTAACGCGCCAGAAATCTTGCAGGGCATCCCGCAGCCCACCATTGGGCCATTGGTGTTTGCTCGCCCAATCGAGATGTACTATATCATCGTCCCCTTATCCGTACTTTTAATGTTGGCTTCGCGCAATATCATGCGTACGCGCGTGGGGCGGGCATTTATCTCTATTCGAGATAACGACCTCGCAGCGGAACTATTGGGCATTAACGTTTTTTGGTACAAGTTACAATCGTTCTTCCTCAGCTCGTTGTATGCGGGTATTGCGGGGGCACTCATCGCCTTTGAGCGCAACGCCATCACCACAGAGACCTTCTCGCTAGAAACCTCTATCGCCTTATTGGCGATGCTGGTGATTGGTGGCGCGGGCTATCCTAAAGCCGCTTTATTCGGCGTGGCGTTCGTTCGTTTGTTAACCGATGTCATCATTCCCGCCATTGGCCCCGCATTCAACAGTACATTAACAGCACTTTTGCCCTTTGTAGATGGGACAAATATCGGCCCGTCGTTACAACCAATTATCTTTGGGGTGGCATTGGTGATATTCCTGATATTTGAGCCGCGTGGGTTGGCATACCGCTGGGAAGTGCTGCGAATAGCGTGGAAGATACGCCCATTTGCAAACTAAAAAACCGCGCTTTGTGCAAAATTACCAGTCTAAAATCTGCGTGTTGTGCCGAAGTTGTGCAATTCGGCTATACTCAATAAAGGCCTAAAGAAGGAGGTGTGATTAGGGGACATAACGCAACACAAGCACAACATCTCACAAAAGTAAGACTGTAAGAAAGGGATTTTAACAATGAAAAAACTATCGTTACTGCTTACTATCGGATTATTGGTTGCGCTATTTGCTATTCCGGCCATGGCGCAAGACGATATGGGATTGCCGGATTGGATGGAGCACACAGAGTGCACTGAAGACCTCAGTGGGATGGAATTCACACTATGGCACATCGGCGACCTCAGCGGTCCTTATGCACCAATCACCCAACCACTGGTGGCGGCCTTTGAAGACGCGGCGCAATGGTATAACGAGCATGGTGGCATCTGTGGTGCTACCCTCTCCTTCCCAGACCCAACAACCATTGATACGGGTGGCGATCAAGAACAGACTTCGGTCATTTATAGCCGCGTGAGCAGCGAACAGCCATTAGCGATAGTGCTCTATTCATCGGATGATGCCGAACTACTGCGTGACCAAGTTGCAGAAGACCAAATTCCTGTGTTGATTTCTGCTGGCTCAATCGAGGGACTATATGGTGGTGAGGAAGATAATTTCGATAATCCCGGCTGGAGTTTCGCAACCAACCCGCTCTATGTAGACCAACTCGGTTTCTTCTGTGAGTGGGCAGCGGAAAATATTGAAGACCCGGTAATTGGCTACATCAGTTGGCCAAGCGCTTTCGGGCGTGCCGCCTTCACCCCAGAAGTTATCGCTTACTGTGCAGAGCAAGGCGTTGAGTTTGTCGAAACCCCGGAATACTTCGCCCCCGGTAGCGACATCAGCGGGCAGGTACAAAATCTAGTCGATGCTGGCGCGAATATCCTTTACACCAACTCGCTAGCCACTGGTCCGGCGGAAATTGCCGCAACCGTTGCAAATCTTGGCCTCAGTGATGAAGTAACATTAGCTGGTGTGAACTGGGTATTGGATACCTCCGTGGGCTTTCTTGGGCAAACAGCATTAGGTGCAGATGGCCTACCGGCGGTGAATGGTTTACTTGGTTCAATGCCATTCGCATGGTGGACAGAAACCGACCTGCCGGGCGTGCAGCTCCTTACTGAGCAGGCAGACCGCAATGAGCGTGGCCCGTTGACCCGCAATATTGCCTATATTTTGGGCTGGCAAACTGTTGACCTGTATTACGAAGTGATTGTCCAAACAGGTAATCGTGTCGGCTTCGAGAATATGACTGGCGCTGATGTCAAAGAAACGCTAGAAAATCTGCAATTTTCGCCATTGGGCATGGTTGAGCTAGATTTCACCGATGGCAACCGTGATGCTAAGATGAACCGCATTGCTGTCTTGCGCTATCTGGGTGAAAATGGTGGCCCAGCAGAGTTGCCTGACAATCCGCCAGTTGTAGTAGAAGGTCCAAATGGTCCGGTGCTGGTGCCGATTGTCGTGCCATTAACGGACTATGGCGAAACCCCTGACCTACGTCCGGGTCAAATGGAAATGGAAGAATAGCCCCAGTACGGGAAGCCTGTTCACCAATTACACCAGTCGGGGCGCATGGGGGACGTGCGCCCCGATGTCATCTAAATAATACGCATCACACCTATCGGCGAGTTATCGCCCATCATTAAAGATAATGGGAGTTATTCTATGCTGAGCGTTAATAATATTGAGGTCACTTATAGCAGCGTTATTCTGGTTTTGCGGGGCGTTTCCCTAAAAGTAGAAGAAGGGCAAGTAGTCTCTTTATTAGGACCAAACGGCGCGGGGAAATCGACAACCCTAAAAGCCATTAGCGGCTTATTGCGGAGCGAAACGGGCGAAATTACACGCGGCAATATTACATGGAACAACGAACGAATTGACCGCATGAGCGCCGAAGATATTGTTCGTATGGGCATTATTCAAGTTATCGAAGGGCGACCACTTTTCCAGCATTTGACGGTGGAGGAAAATTTGCGCGTCGGCGCGATGGTTTATCAAGGGGGGCGGTATTTCCGCCAAGATGTTGAGCGGGTCTATCATTATTTCCCACGCTTAAAAGAGATGCGCCGCCGTGTCAGCGGGTATCTATCGGGCGGTGAGCAGCAAATGCTGGTCATTGGACGGGCGCTATTGGGGCATCCTAAACTCTTGATGCTAGATGAGCCATCCTTAGGGTTAGCCCCATTGCTCGTTCAAGAAATTTTTGAGATTGTGCGCGATATTAAAACCATCGAAAAAATCTCCGTGCTGTTAGTGGAACAAAATGCGCGGGCAGCATTGGAACTAGCCGATTATGGCTATGTTATGGAAAATGGGCGTATTGTGCTCGATGGCCCGGCAGCACAGTTACGGGAAAACGAAGATATTAAAGAGTTCTATTTAGGGCTTGATACAACGGGCAAGCGTAAAAGCTATAAGGATGTCAAGCACTACAAACGGCGTAAACGTTGGCTTGGTTAAACATCGGAGGAGCAACTTGACAGACCTAAACACACGCATTCGAGAGCATATCGCCTATGCGTATCAAAACGCGCCCGCGATTAAAGCGATTATGGACAAGGCGGGAGTGACGCCCGAAGAGATACCAACGGTTGATGATTTAGCAAAAATCCCAGTCACACATAAAGACGATTTAGTGCGGATGCACGAAGAAAACCCGCCATTTGGGGGCTTTTTGGCGGTTGATATAGATACCCTACCCCGCATTTATATTTCGCCCGGTCCAATCTATGATCCACAACCCTATGATCCGGTTGTTGCAGAGAGCGGCCTCGCGGCATTCAAGCAAGTTGGTTTCGGCAAAGGCGACCGCGTCATCAATACATTTATGTACCACCTAACGCCCGCCGGCTTGCTCATCGATGAAGCTCTACGTGCGTTAGAGGCCACTGTTATCCCCACTGGGCCGGGCAATACGGACTTGCAAATCAAAATGATTATGGATTTAGGGGCTAGTGGGTATGCGGGCACGCCCAGCTATCTCATGACGCTACTCGACAGAATGGCAGAAATGGGTATTCCCAAAGAAGCCGTTCCCTTGAAAAAAGCGCTATTCTCTGCAGAACCCTATACCCCTAGCCAGCGAGCGCGGTTTGAAAATGAATATGGCATGGTGACAACATCGGCTTATGGCACGGCGGATTTAGGTTTTGTCGGCTATACCAAGCCCAATGTACAAGGCTTTTGCATCGTCAGTCATGTTTTCTTACAAATCTGCAACCCGCAAAGTGGAGAACCGCTACCAGCGAGTGAGATGGGCGAGATTGTCGCCACAGTATTCAATCGGGGCTATCCGCTCATTCGCTTTGGTACAGGTGACTTAGGCATATTGGCAGAAACACCATCGCCAGAATGTGGTGGACAACAACTGCTGGGATTATTCGGACGGACGGGCGAAGCGGTTAAAGTGCGCGGCATGTTCTTACACCCAAACCAAATGAACATGGCCAAAAAGCAATTCCCCGAAATTAAGCATATGCAGGCGATTATCACCCGCCCCGCCAACAAAGATGTCATTACTTTGCGGATAGAGTTAAAAGAAGGGGCGCAAGATAACCAGCTAGCCGAACGCATGAAAGAATTTGTGCGTAACGCCGTTCGGTTACGGATTGACCACGTGGAAATTGTCCCCCCCGGCGTTATAGACCCAACCCAACGAGAGGTTATCGACGAGCGCAAGTGGGATTAAAAACGGCCATTAAATTGGCCTAGTATGTGTCTATACACAGCTGCACTTTTGTTCTATACATAACAAAGTGTAGCTTTTTATTTTAGCAGGTTCCAATCACAGGCATTACCGCAATTCCACAAACTAATTATAGGCGCAATTTCGTAGAAATGGGGCACAGTATGCAAGTCAAAGCGTGGTTGTATTTTTGGGCATTAGGCCTTATCTGGGGATCATCGTTTCTTTTCATTCGGATTGGTGTATCTGAATTACACCCATTCCACGTTGTACTCTTCCGCACAGGGATTGCGGCAGTTGGCCTATGTTTGGTCATCATATTAGGGCGCAAACGCATACCTCGTGATAAAGGCTTGCTCATCAAAATTGCGCTGGTGGGGCTTGGTAATGTTGCCATTCCATACACGTTGATTTCTTGGGGAGAACAAAGTATTGATAGCGGGCTGGCAGCGGTTTTACAGGCGACAGCGGCGCTATTTGGCTTAATTGTGGCGCACTTCTTTTTTGCTGATGAGCGTATCACCCAGCGACGCGCCATCGGCATTATTCTGGGGTTTATCGGCGTTGCTGTGCTCATGTCTCGCAACTGGCAAGATGGGCAACTCATCGTCGGCAGCTTATTGGGTGGATTAGCCATTGTCGGGGCATCGGTCTTCTATGCGACCGCCACCACAC
>WGEI01000274.1 GCA_015492875.1 Anaerolineae bacterium
GATAACACCGTGCGGCTGTGGGATGCCCAAACCCGCCAACCGCTCGCCACCCTCAAGGGGCATAATGCCTGGGTTTTGGGCGTGGCCTTCGGCCCGGATGGCCGCACCCTCGCCTCCGCTAGCAAAGATAACACCGTGCGGCTGTGGCGGGTGAAGTTTTAAGCGCGCGCTGCAATATGGGTGGACTTAATCCCAACGTCTTATTTGAATTTCAACCGATTTCGGCACATTACCGGCGATTTTAACGCTCGCCGAGATAGCACATAAGTTCTACACCTTTTCGAGCATTTGGCCTTAGGGTATAATATCAGATGAGAAGTCCTTTTTGAGTATGAGGGTAAATCATTGGATATTACATGGTACGGTCATAGTTGTTTTCGTATTACCGAGCGCGGGCGGGTGACAGCGGTCACAGACCCGTTTGGGGCAGATATTGGTTTGCCAGTGCCCCAGCGGCTGAAGGGCGATATCGTGACGGTTAGCCACGACGCGGTGGGGCATAACCATATCGATATTGTGCGCGGGCGTCAATATGTGCTCAGCGGGCCGGGGGAATACGAAATAGGCGGCATTTTTGTAACGGGCATTGCGATGCACAATATCACGGAGGACGGCGCATATCCCAATGTGGCCTACCTTTTCGATTACACCCCCTTGACCGTCTTGCATTTAGGGGATTTGGCGCATGTGCCCGGGCAATCCACTATTGAAGCATTGGGCGAAGTGAATGTGGTGCTTGTGCCAGTTGGCGGCGGGCGGGGATTGCGCGCGTCGCAAGCGGCAGAGGTCATTTCACTCATCGAGCCAAATTATATCATCCCAATGCATTACCAACTCCCCGGCCTCGCTATTGAATTAGAGCCGGTGGAAAAATTCCTCAAAGCAATGGGCGTCAGTAAAGTACAGGAAGCAGAGACGTTACGGGTTACGGCGAGCAGCCTACCGGAGCAACCTCAAGTTATTTTGCTCACGCCGCAGGAATAAGAGGTTGTCATGAGCGTGAAATTACTGATGGAATGGGATATTAAACCGGGGCGCGACCAAGAATACTTCGAGTTTGTGGTGCGCGAATGGGTGCCGGGGATTAACCGTTTAGGCGTACAACCCATCGCCGCATGGTATACGATTTATAGCCGCGATAGTGGCACTCGCCAAATTCTCGCAGAAGCGATTGCAGATGATTTAGAAACCATGAAGCGCGTTTTGCAAAGCGCAGAATGGGCCACCCTTCATGATAAACTACTCGACTACGTGGAAAACTATACCCACAAGGTCGTACCAGTAACAGGCGGCTTTCAACTTTAGCTGCCTGTTACGACGATTAGCCCCAACTCACTTCAGGATATCGCGTTGTTTTAGGATGTCATAAGCCATATAAACCACTGCCACGCTATCGGCAGCCGCAATACGCCCTTCACGAACCCAAGCTAAAACCTGCGTTAACGGCACACAATGCACTTGTATATCTTCATTAGGGTCAAGGTTTTGCTGGCCATCCAGAAACGCATCTAACGCCAGAAAAGCGTGGACGTAGTTATTGGCGCGGGTGGGGTTGTGAATGAGTTTGCCGAGTGGTTCATAAGTGGCGGCATCATAACCCGTCTCTTCCATGAACTCGCGTCGCGCAGCTGCTAGCGGGGTTTCGTCTTCGCCAATTTGCATCATCCCCGCAGGCAACTCTATGCAGATTTTCCCAATGCCATGCTTATATTGCTCCACCAATAACACTTCATACTCCGGCGTTAGCGCAAACACCATGACAATATCTGGCGCCTCGTAAACATAATAATCATCTATCGCAAGGCCATGTGGCAGTTGGCAAACATCGCGCCGTATGTTGAAATAGGGTGACTGGAATACATAGGTGGTATGCAATTGTCGCCATGTTTTCATCGCATTCTCCGTCTATGCCACCGCCTATGCTAAGCATCCTGTGGCTGACGAACTGGCATGATGAGCGCAACCAATGGCGATAGGACAATGAGCACGACGCCGACGACAGTCACCCAATACCCCAAAGCAATGCCAGTGGTTAAATCCGTTGGGGGAGTAACAGAATTGGCTTCTAGAGAAGCCGACGCCGCATTGCCTAGCGTGGCAAAGTCAGAAATGTTGCCATAGAAATACAGTATCGGCACGATGGCCAAAATGCTGAACAGCATGCTGATACCCCACAAGCCCAGCGATGCATTGTTGCGCAATAGCAGCATGGCAAGCACGCCGAGAATGACCAGCGCAACAGGCATCACCAGCAAAGTATAGTCCAACGGCTCTGGCGGCGGCATCTCAATCTCGGTCTCTACCTCAAACTCCCCGCCTAATTCACCGAATGAGGCTTGCAAAGCATCCATAAAGCCGCCAAGCCCCATAATCTCCAACGGGTCACCAACGCCTGTACTTAAGCGAGCGACATCCCAACCAGAATAATCGAGCTTAAAGTTAAGCAGGCTGTTCATAAGTTCTTCCAACGGCGCGCGAACCTCTGGCGGCAGCTCTGCAAAAGCGGGGTCATTGCGTTGCTGGTCGGCTTCTTGGCGCAACTGGTCAAAAGCAGCGCGCAAAGTTGTCTCATTGCCGAGGTCATCAACAATGCTAAACGCGCCAATATCGAACCAAGCCATAGAGAAATAAGCACCGAGTGCCAATACAACGCCAATAAGCATCAAAAACGCCGCCGTAAGTTGTGGCATAGAGCGCTGTTGCGTTTTGCTCTTCTTGGTCAGGTTTTTCAGGCCAGCTTCAATCTCTGGCTTCAGGATGTCCAAAACCTCATCACGCCCACGATTCATCACGGTTGCGGCCACGCCAAGCGCATAACTATCAAACTGAAACTTTGGATTAAGGCGGAAAGCACGGGCGATGAATTGGACTGCGCGCTCATCTTCCCCGCGAACCTGCAAATCAAGCGCCTGTTCCAAATAGCTGCGGGCGCGTTGTGCATCCCCTTCTGGCACTTCAATTGCTTCTGGACGCGGGGGCGCGGGGGCATCGTCTTGCGGATAAACAGACGCTTCCTCTGCTGGTGTGTCCATTGGCGAAGTAAAGGACAGTGAACGCCCGCTCTCGCTGCGCATAGTATCGCCAGCGATCTTGCGAATATACTTCCCCGCTTTAAGCGCCAATTCCCGTACTTCTGGGTCAGAATCTGATTTATACAAGGTGGCGAGATACTTTATCGCTGAGGGGTCTTGGGACTTGGCCAGCGCTTTAATGACCTTTTTGCGCACTTCGGGGTCAGGATTATCCAGTTGTTGAATGAGACGCCTATCTACCATCGTATCATCCCATCGTATGTATCGAACTAAGTGTATTGTAGTGTGTTCAAAGCAAGCCTGCCACTTATCGCCACAAATAAAATGAGGGGCCTATGAGAAGCCCCTCGCTGAAACCCGATTTTATCAGTTGAAGCAATCACGGGCAGCCATTATTAGCAGGGTCGCCGGCCTGCTCTGGGCAAAGGTCGGCATCATCCATGACCGTATCGCCATCACTATCCTCACAAACATCGCCGACACCATTGCTGTTAAAGTCGGCTTGGCCGGGATTAGCGACAGCGGGGCAATTATCGCTAGCATCGGGAATACCATCGCCATCTGTGTCAACCAATGGACAGCCGTTATTGCCAACTTCACCGGCTACATCTGGGCAGGCGTCATCAGCATCAAGCACAGTATCGCCGTCGCTATCTTCGCAAGCATCGCCAACGCCGTTACTGTTGAAATCGGCTTGGCCGGGATTTGCTACAGATGGGCAATTATCACTGGCATCATCTACGCCATCACCATCACTATCTACTGGCGTTGTTGTCGGCGTTTCGGTTGGTGGCGCAGTGGTTGGCGTGGTGTCTCGGTCGGCACATCGGTATTGGTGGGCGCTACTGTCGCCGTTGCTGTCGGTAAGGGGCAACCATTATTGGCCGCATCCCCAAATTCAACGGGACACAAGTCGTTAACATCCATGACGCTATCGCCATCAGTATCTTGGCAGACATCGCCGACGCCATCGTTATTGAAATCAGCTTGGGCGGGGTTACTGATAGCTGGGCAATTATCATTCGTATCTAAAATGCCATCCCCATCCGTATCCACATTAGGCACAGGCGTGTTGCTCGGAATAGGCGTCAAGGTTGGCGCTGGCGTGGACGTGGGGATGGGTAGCGGGGTAAACGTCGGAATAGCCGTTGGAGCGCGCGTCGGCGGAACAAATTGGAACGGCGTGGGTTGTAATGGGCTTAACGGGGTAAAAGTAGCAAATGGCGTAAACGTCGGGAACGAGGTCACCGTCGCCGGCGTCTGCTCATTGCGAATAACCGTCGCCGTAGGCGTAAATGTAGGGAGCGATTGTGGCGCATTGGGGTCTGGTGCAAATAACAACAAGCCCACCCCAATAACGTAAAAGGGAATGGTGGCTAAAGTGACGAAGAGTAACACTAAGCGCAAATTGCGCCGCCGCCCCGTTAATGCTTCATATGATTGCCTCATGGCATCACCGTTCCTTTATTGATGCGTTGAACCTATCCAATAGTACACACAAACGCCATTTATCGCTAAAGCAAAGGGCGATGTTGGTACAAATCGCCATCAACAAAACCGCGCTTGCGATAGTATTCGCGCGTACCAATTGCTGAAATGACCGCCAGTTTATGGTAACCACGCGCTTTTGCAATAGAGACAGCATGTTCGATGAGGCGCGTACCAAGCCCGACATGCTGGGCGCGCCCGCGTTCACTTTCGCCAATGCTGAGCGCTTGCCCATAGACATGCACTTCGCGTATCATGGCCGCGTCTTCTAGCTCTGGCGTAATGGGCGGCGCGGTGGGCAAAGATAAGCGCAGGAAACCAGCGATACGGCGGTCGTCTGTAATATATTGTAGAAAAACTTCTTCGCCACAACTTGACGGATACCACACTTCATCTAAACGCAAATCCTCTAAACCAACGCGCAAATGCCGTATTTCGCGGGCGCGGATGTCGCCACTACGTTCGCCACGCCGTTGCAATTCTCGGTCGACTAGCTGACGGAAGTTCGTCAGTTGGTTGCCATCGACAATATCGGTTGATGGAATATCACGGATGACACGGGTTAGGCGGCAGTATTCGGGCGTGAGTTTGAAGCATTCAGTGAGTACATGCAACAGCTCCGCATGGCTATAGGGCTGCCAATCGCCCCGCTGGTAGTAGCGCATGAGTGCCGCGCTTTCGATGAGCGAGCAAGGATAGACTTTCAGCTCATCGGGGCAAAAATCGGGGTCGGTGAACATCCGCCGATAGTCTTCAATATCGGCCTGTGGCGAAGAGCCATAGAGATTAGGCATCCAATGCGCATGAATTTTGAAGCCCGCTTGACGCAATAGCTTCACGGCGCGGCGGGTTGCAGCAACATTATGCCCGCGACGATTGAGGCGCAACACCTCGTCATTGAGACTCTGGAAGCCGATTTGCACTTTGGTGCAACCCAAACGGCGGACGCGCAATACTTCCTCTACGCTGATATGGTCTGGGCGCGTCTCAATCACCAAGCCAACACAGCGGCAAGCGGCGGTTTCATTGTAACGATGGGCGTCCTCTAATTCATCCCAAGTGGCAAACTCGTCAACGACTGAACGTTGCTGTGCCCCCTGCGCAATGGCCTGCGCTAACTCACGAGAGCGGCGCATTTCATCGCGGTAAATATCTTGCACCACTTGGTTATAAGTGCGCTCAAGCTTTGCCCCTTGCAAAACCACGTTGGGCGTATTGTTTTCTGGCACAAGTTGGGAGCGTTGGCGCAAGGCTTGCCATACCTCTTCACGGCGGTCTATCCCATTGCCAAAGTCATGAAGGGCGTCAAAAATGCGCTTAATGAACCATATCTGGTAGCTTTCGGGATAGAATGACCAAGTGCCGCCAAGAATAATCACCTCGATTTTAGCGGTTGGATGGCCGATATTGTGCAAAGTCTGCAGGCGGGTATAGGTTTGGAGATACGGGTCAAAGGCGTTTTGCTCTGCCCGTTGCGCGCCCGGCTCATCAGAGAGGTAGCTCTTCGGCATACGCACGTCGCTGGGGCAAAAGATACATTCACCCGGACAAGGGAACGGCTTGGTGAGCACAGTAACGGGCGTGACGCCGGACATGGTGCGCATTGGCTTGCGGCGCAATTGGGCGATGACGTTTTCATCATAAGGCGGCAAACCATGCTGGCCAGCCAATTGACGATATGCCTGAATGAGATGAGCGCGGCCATAGAAGCCGCCGTTATCTGGGCGGGGATAACGCCGCTGCAAGCGGTTCAAGCGCTCTGGAGAATAATCTTCTTCGGCGAGCAATTCGCGCAAAAGAGCGAGTAGTTGCTCGCGGTGCGTGTCTAAATCAAGCCTATCTGGTCGAGCGGTCATAGCGTCGAACTTCTGCTTATTTGCGGTAAGCCTATTGTAGCAAAAGGGGAAAGCGCGGGGTATAGGCAGTGCTAGGGGGCAGTCTGCTGTGTCGCCGCCCCCAATATCATTCAGCTATTGTGGCATTTGTAGGAACGCATCGACAGCGGCGCGTGTGGGCAATGAGGGAATAGCGCCGCGCCCAGTGGTGGTCAACGCGCCAACTGCATTGGCAAAATGCACAATATCGCGCATTTTTAGCAAATAGCCATCCCAATGCTCTAGAATACCGACCAACAAGCCAGCAACAAAGGCATCGCCCGCACCAGTGGTATCCACA
>WGEI01000275.1 GCA_015492875.1 Anaerolineae bacterium
ACCCTCAAGCGCCTCTAAGCGCTCCAAAATTTCTGCCTCATTGAGTGTGGGTGTGCTCATAATATAACGCTCCTTTGGGCAATAGATAGTGTGTCTTCATTATACAATGTAGCGCCAAAAGCAGTTGATAGCGGCAAGATACGGATAGTTTGCCCGAAGCGTTATCAGATGTTCGTTTGTAGATACAAACGCTTTTTCGGGCGGGTGGTTTTAACAAACCATCACGTGAATTTAGTTTTCTGCTACAATGAATATATGAATGAATGTGCTAATCAATTGCAAATTATATAGGTGACTTGTTTTGGGGAGAGCAATTTTTATGTCATCACTATCCTCGCTATCACCGATAGAGCGCCAGCGCTTGGAGAAATGGCTCAATATTCTGGTTGAAGGCGACCGTGAAATGAGCAAAATTGCCGCTGATAAGCTGGGGCAAATTGGCCATCCGGTGGCTGTGCCCGCCCTGATGGAAGCCCTCGACCGCCGCCCGCCAGAGGTGAGCGCTGCTGCTGCCCGTGCCTTAGGGCTAATTGGCGACAAACAGGCTGTCCCTGCCTTGATTACAGCTATGCTAGAACATCATGATGTCACCGTGAACACCGCCGCTGCAGAGGCGCTTGGCGATTTGCGTGACCCACGCGCGGTGGATGCACTGGCGCAAGTGATTGATGCCTATAATAATAAGTATCAGGGTGACCGCTTCGGGCGTGTTCATAGCCATATGCGCGGGCTTTATATTGCCGCCATCCGCGCCCTAGAAAGTATCGGCACACGTGAGGCGAGAGCTATCGCCCGTCGCGCCTCTCGCCCTTAATACGCGCTATAATTATTTCGGGATAGCTAAAATATGCAGTTACAGGATATGAACTGGATGGATGTAGAGCGGTATCTGGAGACGGATAACCGCATTATTTTGATAACAGGCGCCACCGAACAACATGCTCACCTCAGTTTATTAACCGATGTCCTCATCCCCCAGCATTTGGCCAATGCCGCCGCCCGCCGTGAAGGAGTGATTATCGCGCCGCCCTTGAACTTTGGCCTGAGCCGCCATTTCTTAGACTATCCCGGAACAATTAGCCTGACGCAAGAGACGTTTGACGCGGTGCTCATCGAAATTGTGCACAGCCTGATGACGCATGGTTTCGCGCGGTTCTTCATCTGTAACGGGCACGGCGGCAACAGTATGCCCGAAGCGCTCAAAGAGTTGCACCGCTCTGGCGATGTCAGTTTTGTTTGGTATAACTGGTGGCGCAGCCCTTCAGTAGGCGCATTTGAAAAGAAATACGGTTTGCGCCTGCTCCATGCCAATTGGGGCGAGAATTTCCCCTTTACCCGTGTCGTTCCCACACCTGTAGAGGGAAAAGAAGAAGTGCCGCACGAGGTTTTTATGGAAGCTGAAAATGCGCGTGATGTGCTGGGCGATGGGAGCTTTGGCGGGCCTTACACTATTGACGATGACCGCATGAAAGAGCTGTTTGACCTCGTCGTCGATGAAATGGTGATGATGCTGCGTCAATTGCGCAATAGCTAAAATGAAAAGGCCAGCGCATGCACTGGCCTTGTTACCCCTTAGTCTAGTTCTTGACCCGGATGGCTGAAGTAAATCCGCATCACAAAGCGCCCTAAACGCAATTCATCGTTATGGCGTAGCACGCGCACCTCTGTCGGGTTGAGGCGCTGGCCATTGAGGAATGTGCCATTACTGCTGCCAAGGTCATGAACTTGAATTGCTTCGCTCTCACCATCGTATTTGAGCGCCAAATGCAAACGCGAGACGCCTAAATCTTCTGCGCCGAACTCAGCTAGGTCAATGTCGGGCACCATAGCGCTGTTGCCAGTGCTACGCCCGATGACAATTTCATGGCTAGAGGTCTGTGGGCGTAGCTCAAAGTAGCGGTCAATATGCCGTATTTCCATGATGAGAATTGAATCTGAACCGAAGAAGTCATCACGATACAGGTCATCGGTGGCGGTGAATGTTTGCGTGGCAAATTGGCTATCGTCTTCTTCCAGTATTTGACCACATTGATAGCAGAACACATCTTCACGACGGTTCATCTTGCCACAGTTCGGGCAGGCAATCCATTCTACATCTGCCTTTTCTCCCCGTTGCGCGCTGGGTGGGGGGCCGCTGAGCGGCTTGATGACCGAGCGCTGGGCAGGGGCGTCATTGGTGGCGGGCGCTGGAGACGCCTGTCCGCTTTGTTCCCATTGGCGCATCATAGCCGCCAGATGATGCTTGCTTTTGTTATCTAACGGCTCAATATATGGGCGCAAATGCTGGAGCGCTTCGCGGCTTTCCAGTCCATTTTTGCGCATCCGCACATATTCTGCAAAAAGTTCATTTAACGCATTCACGCGGTAAGCCTCCTCAAGGTGACCTTGGATAAGTGCTGAGTGGATATAGTCAAATAATGATGATGATGATAAAGTTAACCTACACTTCGATTATAACGCAATATAAAGAGGTGAAACATGCAGAATCCTATTATGGATGTCACACTTGAATACTGTGTGCCTTGAAACTATACCGACCGCGCTGTCAGTTTGACGGCAGAGGTGCTCGGCGATCGTACTATCGCCATTTTTGTACGATCTTGGCAACTCATCCCCAGTAGCGGTGGTCGCTTTGAGGTGACCGTCAATGGCGACCTCATTTTCTCCAAAAAGCAATTAGGCCGCCACGCCGAACCCGGCGAAGTCTACCAGCTCATACGCCAAAAATTAGAATCTATCCTGCCTCCCGGCGTCACAATTCCAGAGCCGGAAGCCGATGACGACGATTAAATTTTTACAGGGCGGGCGCGAACAAAGCCCGTCCTTTTGCTTTAGGGGTTATACCGGCGGCCACGGGTAGTTAGGGCCGCGTCCGGGTTTGGGGTAGGAGCGCTCTTGCAGCACTTTTTGCAGGCGGCGTTGGAAGGCGTCGATTTCTCGCTCGTGAATGAGGTCGCTCAATTGGCGGCGATAGGCGCTATTAGCATCTTCCAGTTGTGCGCAAAGCTGGGCTAAATCCTCCAGCAATGGCTCTGGTATTGGCTGGCCAGCAAAATCCCAGATGACCGTGCGCAGCTTATGCTCTATATTGAACGTTAGCCCATGGTCAATGCCCCACAGATGGCCACCGTCGTCAACTATACAGTGGCCGCCTTTGCGGTCGGCATTGTTGGTGATGATATCGAACAGCGCCAAGCGCATCAGTTGTGGTATCATCGTTTCGTCAAAGGCGAAATAGTTATATTCTGGGTCATGGTTGATGAAAAGCTGGAGCGAACCCGTCCCCCGCGTCGCCTCTCGCAGCACTGTTGGCGGCACAAGATGCCAGCCCAGCGCCTCCGATGTGACGAACGCCGCCACCTCGCGGTAGCATAGTGTGCCCTCCGGAAAATCCCACAGCGGGCGCTCGCCCTGTTGTGGTTTATACACCGCCAACACCGTGACATCGTCATGCGTGACCGGGAGCAGAAACGTATAGTTGGAGCTATAGCGCATCAGCCCCTGCTCTTCACCAAACGCGCCCTGTTGCAAGATAGCCAGCGCGCGCTCGATGGTCAGGCCGTTTTCTGGTTCTTCTGGCGGTGGCGTTTTGTCGTTCATCAAGTCCAGTAGTAGACTAACCGGCCATTCTGTTTCGGGTCTGCCCGCCCAGCCTTCACCGTTTCCAGCGCTTGCTCGGCAAGGGCGCGCATTTGCTCGCGCGTACACCACATCCGCACCACGCCCGGCTCGACTTCTTCTTCGGGCCGGTTGCGGATGACCAGCTCTTGTGCCACGAGGACGACCATTTGCCGCTCTTCATCGAAGCCCAGCCCCATCTGCGAAATGCGGAATAGCGGCTCAATCGGCTCGCGCAGGTTCATATCCATTTGACTGATGTCGACTTCTGTTTTTTCGTTAAACCGCTCGTCGAGGTCATCCACCAGCTCTTTTATCGCCTCACCCAGCGCCCAAGCCTGCTCTTTTTCTATGACGAAAGAGACAAGTTGCCCATCTTTACCAGCCTGCAAATAGAAGACGCGCTTCCCTTTGGGGCCAATGGTGTCGATGGTGATGAAATCGACCGGGTTCAAATCAATTTCTGTTCTTGGCATGGCTATGACCTGCCTCTGTTGCTCGCTATGTCGGGTATTAATCCGCCGCCGCGCTGGTTTGTTGCTTCTTTTGCGAAAGCGCCTGTACGTGGGCTGTGTCGTTAATCGCCGCGATATAGGGGCGGCCAAAGCCCAGCACGAGGACGCTTATCGACGCCGGCGAGATGACAATACGCTGGAAATTATCGAGATGCACGCCCAGAAAGTGGGCAACTGCCATTTTAATCAGGTCGGCATGGCAAACAGCCACCACCGTTTGGCGCGGGTGTTTGGCGGCCATCTCTTCGATGGCGTTGACCACGCGCATTTGCACGCCGCGCATCGTCTCGCCATTGGGGAAGTAGGCGCGCGAGGGGTACTCCTGCACGACTTCCCACATTTTACGGCGGCGCAGGTCGCTGATGGCCTGCCCTTCCCAATCGCCATAATCCACCTCCCCGATGCCGCGATGCTCAATGACGGTCAAGTGGGGGTGGTGCTGTTGGATGGCCTGCGCCGTCTCCATCGTGCGCTCTAACGGGCTGGCGTAGATAACATCCAGCGGGGCATGTGCCAGCCGTTCGCCTAAGGCTTGTGCCTGCGCTTTGCCCTCGTCGTTGAGGTGGACGCCCGCCGTCCAGCCGGCTAGCTTGCCCGTTTTGACATAATCGTTCACCGCGTGGCGCACCAGTAATATCTGCGTCATGTTCACCTGATTTTGCTTCGCGCTCGTTATATGTTGATGATAGCACAGACTGGGCGGGAAAGACAGTTGAGGGGCGGTGGCGGGCGCGTTGGCGAGTTATTAGCAATGCGGTTATAGTTGTAGGCAAATGGCCGTCACGGGGAGGTATTTTATGATCCAACAAGAACAAGTTTTCATCAGCTATAAGCGCGAGGACGAAGAATTTGCCATTCAGTTGCGCGATAAGTTGCGCAGTTGGGGCTACAAGACATGGCGCGATAGGGATGATATTGCTGATGAAAGTTGGGCGGTAGGGATTGATCGCGGCTTGAAAACGTCTAGCATTATTGTGGGGGTGATGACAGAAAAAGCGCTTACATCTGATCAAGTTTTTAAGGAATGGATGCATGCTATCATCAACAATAAGCGCTTAATACTACTCTGGTTAGAAGATTTTGATTTGGATAAATTGAATTACCAGTTTCAAACCCACCAATGGATTGACTTTCGCCAAAGTCATGCGGCGGGGTTTGAGGCATTGCAGAATGCGCTTAAGCAAGCGCCACAACCAAACATCGTTAAATCAGTAGTAAAGCCGCCAGTGGACACCTTACCCGCGCGCGGCCTCATTCCCCCCGGTTCGCGGATGCCGTATGGCGAAAACCCCAATTTCGTCGGGCGGGAAGAGGAACTGAAGCAACTGGCGCAATCGCTCTTTAACGCTAACGGCAATACTGCCGCCGCCATCACCCCCGCCGCTGCCGCCTCTGGCATTGGGGGCGTGGGCAAAACCCAGCTGGCGATTGAATACGCCTACCGCTATGGCCGCTATTATCACGGCGTGCACTGGATCAACATGCAGGACGTTTTTGCAGATGAGCAGGTGAGCATAGAATCGCGCGTGAATGAAGAAATCGCCGCTTGTGGTCGGGCGATGGAGTTGCCCCACTTTCCCGATGAGTTGGAAGACCAAGTTCGGGTGACATTACAAGCGTGGCGGCAAAGCGCCCCGCGCCTGATTATACTGGACAATATAGAGGAGACTGGCGTCTATAACCTTATTCGCCAGAAGTTTCAAGGCCAGCACGTGCTCATCACCACCCGCGCCATGAATGAGCGCGCTTGGCGCAATGTCGGGGCGACAGCCTGCGCCATCAAGACGCTGCCGCGCGAACAGAGCCGCCAACTGCTGCGCAAACTGGCGCCGCGCTGAGAGGCCGTCGACGATGCCGAGCTGGACGCGCTGGCGGAGCGGCTGGGCGATTTACCGCTGGCGCTGGATTTGGCCGGGCGCTATTTGGCGCAAAACCCGCAGCTGACGCCCGCCGCCTATCTGGAGAAGCTGGCAGATAACCCGCTAGCCCATCGCGCGCTGAAGGGCTGGGCAGCGCAGGCCGAGAACCCGACCAAGCACGATACCAGCGTGGCGGCCACTTTCCTGCTCAGTTGGGCGCAACTAGCGGAACAAACAGGCGACAGCGACGAGCAAAAGCGCATCAAAAGCATGGCGCGCGAGGCCTTCATCACCTGCGGCTACCTAGCCCCCAACCAGCTCATCCCCTTGGTATTACTTCAAATTCTTGAAGCGGTTAAGGAAGATAATGAGGGTAAACCAGTTGTAGACGATGAAGCGCTGGAACTGCTGAACGATGCGCTGCGATTATTGCGGCGCTATGGCCTGTTGGGGAGCGACGGGGATAGCCACAAAATTCACCCGCTGCTCGCTGACTTCGCCCGTTTGCAAGACGCTGACGCGGAGCGTGACCCGTCCAGCAGCCCCCTGCCGCGTCTGGCGGATGCGTTAGCGCGGATGAGTAGCGAAGCCCTCGATGGCCTCCCCGCCGACTTCGCCCCGCTGCGCCCGCATATGGAACGCGCCGCTGGCTATGCCGAAGCCGTCGCCCCCACTGACGCCGCGACGCTGTGGAATAACCTCGGCTCACATCTCGAAGACATTGGCGATTATAGCGGGGCGCTGGAGCACTATCAGACGGCACTGCAAATGAGGGAGGCGGCCTTGCCCGC
>WGEI01000276.1 GCA_015492875.1 Anaerolineae bacterium
CACCGATGATGGTGACAAGGTCGCGGTATACCCAAGCTTTGCCAGTGGGAGAGGGGTCATATTGAATTTGATACCACTGGCCAAAGAAGCCGAGCGCGGGAAATCGCTCGCCATCACGGATAGCCCCAAGACGCTCGGAGTTAATGTCGGGTTCAGCTCGTACGTTAACTGGACCAAAACCTTCTGGCACTTCGACGATGACAACGCCGAGTGGGGTTGGTGTTGGCGTAAAGGTAGCCGTTGCTTGTATTTGCTCTGTTGGCAGCGGTGTTGCGCTGGGAATCACCACCGGCACAGGTGTCGGGCTA
The DNA here is from genome assembly GCA_015492875.1 of Anaerolineae bacterium. GTDB lineage: Bacteria > Chloroflexota > Anaerolineae > Aggregatilineales > Phototrophicaceae > S146-30. Next base: position 309 of record WGEI01000276.1, read on the forward strand.
ACGATTTCCTGTGCCCCGGCGCGGTGCAATAAGGTTGTGTTGGCCACTACTAGCGTGAGCACAGTGACCGCTATAATCGAGTTTTTCCACTTACGCACAAGTATACCCTCATCAAATTCGCTACTGAGCAGGCAGGTATTATACACGAGGTTGGTGCAGATGGATTACCATGATATTTGATTGAGTGGATTTTCTCGCCCTTGCTCGGCGATACGTTGTTCTGCGTCTTTTTGTAAATACCCCTGATAGATTTGATTGTTGATCCCCAAAACTTGCCAACCACTCAGTACAAATGATGGTCGGGCATGGTGTGGTGGACAAGTTGCGCAATGGGCGGGTATCCACTCGCCATTATAGCGGCGGGCAATGTGGATATGCGTGGCTGTTGAAACGCCACCTTCGCAGGATGGATGGCCGATTTTATCGCCAGCGTTTACAACAGTGCCTTGCGCTACTCTACCGGTTGATGCGATATGTAAATAGAGTATCGTCCAGCCTGTGCCTTCGTTACCATCGCCATCGAGGTCTAGAATGACGACGCCATTTTCACTGCGAGCAACGACGCCCGAAGCCATAGCGGTCGCCCAGTGCTCAGAGACATAGCATAATGGGGCGTTATCTGGGCGTTCATCTGGTGGGGCGAAGTCGATTGCTGCCCAAGCACTGCCCCCACCCCAGCCGCCATGAGGGCCACCAGTAAAATACCACACTTCACCAGATGAAAAGGGTAAAGCTAATGGTGGTTGGGTTAAATTGGGTGGTACAAGCGGGTCATAGGGCGTGGCTAGTGGGTCTCCGAAGTAGGCATAATAGGTGCTGTAAAAACCCTGCAAACTGGTGTCCTGTAGCCAGATTTCAGGTGTGTTATTGATGCTGAACAGATATTGTATGGCAACTGTGGCGGCGTTGAGTTCAGGTGCAATGCGATAGCGGATACCCTCGGATAGCTCAAAAGTTTGCCAGCCGCCATATTTCCAGCCATAGTAACCGCGATTAAGTTCATTAGCAGCCCAGATAAGTTGGCGATAAAGTCCAGCGGTGGAAACGGTTGTAGGGGCTTCTGCGGGGATGATGGGGTGCGTTTTTAGCGTTTCTAGCGGGGCTGGATTACTGAGCCAGCCAGCACGGTATTCGAGCAATGCCAATAAGATGCGTGGGTCGATGCTGTATTCAAGTGAAACACGTTCGATGATTTGGGCGGCGTTTAGCAAGTCTTCACGCTGCCTGCCATCGGCGAGCGCAGTAGTGATGGTATCTGTGGCAAAGCGAATGTAGCCGGGCATGGAAGCGATAAAACCGGCTATGTCAAATTGGGCGGCGGAGGGGCCGCGCACAAAGTTTGCGTCGGCGAGGAGTTTTTGATTAGAGCTAACAGCGGCAGGAGCACCGGGAATGGTGATAACTTGGCCAACTTTAAGTAAATCGGGGTTGGCGAGTTCATTAGCTGCAAGCAGTGTTTCTAGGCTTAGGTTGTTTGCTAGAGCGATGTTATAGAGCGTATCGCCGACTTGAACAATATATTCTTGACTATCTGTTTGAGGTTGTGCGGGATGTGTTGGGTCGGGTGTGGGTGTGATTTGCAATGCGGGTATAGGCGATAAATTGAGAGATGGCGGTGGCAACGGCGTATGGGCTACTGTTGGCGGGAGAAACGTTGCGGTAACAACGATGACGTTGGCATCATCGGGATTGGTCGATCGCATACATCCGCTGATGAGGATGGTCAG
>WGEI01000277.1 GCA_015492875.1 Anaerolineae bacterium
AGCGTCAGATGTGTATAAGAGACAGGGCAGGGGCAAACCCCTACTATGAAATGTTGGAGCGCTATCTCATCATGATTGAGCGCAAGCCCAGCCCGCTCCAACAGCGCAGCCGCGCATTTCTCAAACTGCAAAACGGGGCGAAGGCTTTTATCGACCAGATTTTTGTCCGCACCGATGCAGAATGGCTATGGCAATTCATCGAAGGCATCCGCCGCGCCCGCGCCCGTCAGGGGTGAGTGTGTCCCCCCTCACGGCAGCTTCAGGATGAAGGCGTCTTTGCGATCGTGATAGCGGTTGGCGCGCTCGATGGGCAGCGCCACAATCCGCGACTCTTCACGATAATCTAGCGCCAGCGTGGTGAACGTTGGGCGTGCGCCCCAACGCGCCAACAGATTGACCGGCCTCGCCAGCGCAATTTTGAGCACCAACGCTTCCAACGCCAGCCAATCTTCCATCGTGCTATAGGCATGCGCCAGAATAATTTGCGCCTCGCGGTTGACCTTCGGCAGCGCTTTATCGGCAATGCGCTTCCATAGCCGCCACGATAGCATCGCATCCGCGTGTTGGTGGGCGCGCGTTGGCAATTGCGCCAGATGGCGCTGTAAAGCTAGACGATATTCGCGGGCGGGGATAAGCTGGATTTCTGCACGACGCAATCCGCCCCGCCCCATCTCATCCTGCCTATCGGTGACGGTGGTCATCGCCAGCGCAATTTGGCCGTTGGGTAGGGGGATAGATTTCAACGAACGCGCCCCAACATACGCCGCCCATTTTGTGCCGCGCGGCATGGCAGCCCGCCATAGCAGCTTCTTCACGGCGCTAGGGAGGTGGTCGGTGGGCGTGACGAAGTTATAGCCCCGCTGATAGCCGTTGCCGCTGGTGATATAGTCAATAATGAGCCGCTCTGCCATCGTTTAACTGACGACCTTCTTCGGGCGGGGGCGAATGCGATTGAGGAAGGCACGCAGCGCCTCTTCTACACCAGCGCCCGTCAAGAGGCTCACTGAATGAATTTCCAGCCATAAATCATAACGATTAGCCAGCAGCTTCGCGCGGCGCGTCTCGTTGCGGTAGTTGGCCATGATGTCTTCCATCGTCTTGCCATCCCACAGGTCAGATTTGTTAGCCAAAATGAGAATGGCGCGCAGCTTTTTGCGGGCGTTTTCCTCTTCTTCCAGCATTTGCAAAACGAAGTTGAGCGCGTCCTTATGCACCAGCGGGTCGCTATGGTCGAGCATGAAGATGATGCCGGCGGGCTGTGTCTCGCGGAAAAGCTCTATCCAGTCCGTCTCCCACATGGCATATTCCCCGCCCACGTCGCGCTCAATATGGATGCGCACCGTCTCGTCCGCCACCTGCGCATTGAAGCGGCTTACCGGGTCACCGCCGCCGGGCGTTGGCTCTGGCTCAAAGGCTGGCAGCTCTTCCATACCATGCTTTAGCCAGTGAATGAGCGTTGTTTTGCCCGTTTGGCGCGCCCCCAATACGATGAATGGCAGCCCAAAGTAACGAATATAGATGAAGTCGTTGAGCTTGCTGATGTTATCGCCAATGAAGCCGGGAATTTTGCTCAAAGTGGAGATTGTCCCCACAACTACCGTAATTAAGCCGTCTAGCAATCCGTTCGCCATAGGTCAAATCCTCTCAATACCCGTTTACCCCCTATACGTGATTATAGCACCCGCCGTTGCATCGCAGGGCGCGCATCGTGTAGCCGTTAAGTTCTGTTCACATCTCTCCATAAAACATGCATTATAATGAAGACGGGTTGTGATATAACGAACGAGAGAGACTTATGCGCACCATCATCGCTTTGCTCACTACGCTATTATTCAGTTGGCCTTTCAGCACGCCAGCACAGGCGCAATCTTGCGACGCCCTCGCCGAAGCCGATTGTGTGCTGTGGCGTGCTATGTGGGAACGCTTAGACGCTTTACAGACCTCCGCCGTCCATGTCGATATGGAGCTTATCAGCGAGAATATTCTTGGGCAGGCAGATATGCGCTTGCGCTTTGTTGGCGATGGCGTGTACCAGCTCGATATATCGGGCATATTGGGGCAACTTCTTGATGGCGATGCGGCCTTCCTCGCGGCGCAGTTAGAAACGGTGTTGAACAGTAGCGCAGCGGATATATATGCGCGATTGGAAGCGCCGCCGGATGTCTTGCCGTTGCCCGTCCGCCTGCCAGACCTCACCGCTTTTGATTTGCGCTTGGTGGATGGGGTGCTCTATCTCAATTTAGACAAAATCGCTGGTTTCGATACTAGCGGGCGCATTCAAAATGGCTGGCATGGCGTGGCGTTGAGCGGCCTCGGCGATGCGCTGGCCGCTATGCCGCTTGATGCCCCACTGAGCTATGCGCTGGATATTGCGCGGCGGTTGCCGCTCTCGCTCTCTCGTTTGCCCGATGTTGCCGATGGTGATGAAACACTGGCGCAATTCCAGCTGCTTTTTGACGGCGAAAGCGCCCTCAAAACCGCTGAGGCGCGCCATACTGCCGCTGCATGGTTGCTCACAGTGTTGCAGGTGCATGATTTAGACCGCCGTTTCACAGAGGATGAGCTGCAAACGCTCGTTGATTTGTATGTCGCTGTGTTGGATGCCTTGCGCATTGAGGCGACTATGACGCTCAATCGGGATTCAGCGCATTTGCGCGGCATCAGCCTAAATGTTGAATGGAAGCCACAAACGGAGACACTGCTCGCGCTTTTGCGGCAGGGCGACCCGTTGGGCGTGACTAGTGTTGGTTTGAATTTCACGCTCACGCTAGAGGCCGCCTTGCGTGAGGGCGATGCTGTTTTCCGCGCGCCGTCGGCGGTGAAGATTATCGCCCTTGATGACTTACTCTCCGCTTTTGATACTGTCTCTTATACACATCTCCGAGC
>WGEI01000278.1 GCA_015492875.1 Anaerolineae bacterium
ATGTTATTGAGTACAAACAGCGCTTCACGGCTTAGCAATCCACCAAATGCGTGCTCATCCCGCAGCTCTCCACGATTCCAGCGCCACAAAATCAGCGTTATGCCAACGATTGACATCCCCGCCCAAAATAGCAACATTGGGTAGCCAATCTCACTACGGGCAAAGCTATGGACACTATCGATGAGGCCGCTACGGGTGGCAAATGTGCCAAATAGCACCGCCGAAAATGCGCCAATGACGAGGAACATATTCCAGACTTTCAGCATCCCGCGCTTTTCCTGAATCATGACGCTATGCAGGAATGCCGTACCGACAAGCCACGGCAAAAATGCCGCATTCTCAACCGGGTCCCAGCCCCAATAACCGCCCCAACCGAGCACGTCATACGCCCAACGCCCGCCAAGTATCAGCCCCAATGATAGGAATACCCAAGCAACTAACGCCCAACGCCGTGTAGCTTTAATCCAGTTGCTGCTCAGCTCTCCACTAGCGAGGGCGGCCATAGCGAAGGCAAAGGGGATGATGAAGCCAACAAAGCCCAGATACAACATTGGCGGGTGAATAATCATGCCAAAGTGGCGCAGCAGCGGGTTGAGGCCGTTGGCTGTTTCTGCCAAGCGTTGCGGGTCGGGTTCAAATGTATTTGCTGGTTGGAAGACGCTCTGTATCGTACAACCTTGTGGTTGTAGTTCCACTTGTGCCCCGTTGGTCGTCAGCGCGATTTGGGCGCGCTCTGCATCTTCTATAGTGACACAGCGCAACACAATCTCTTGTGTGCTATTAGCCTGTTCGCTTAAGCCAGCTGTAGCTAAGGCGTCCTCAATCAGGGCGGGGGAGACTTCATCATAGTTATGGATGATGACATCGCGCCCTTCCCATACCCAATAACGATCGAACGGGTTCTCTAGTGTCAGGTTAAGCCCGACGAAAAATGTCACAGTTGCCGCCATGAATGCTGTTGCATAGGGCATCAGGCGATAATGACTGCGCCAATTGAGCACCAACGCCCCCGCCATAAATGCACTCATCAGCAATGACCAGAACAGAATTGACCCCTGCTGAGACCCCCACAGCGCTGTGAAGCGATAGAATGCAGGTGTCGCTGGCTCGGTTGTCAACCATACATAGCTAATCTGGTACTGCTCTGTCATCAGCCCGATGAGCAACATGCCACTGGCAACTAACAATAGCGGGAACGTTGCGAGGGCAGCGTTGCGCGCGCTCAAAATCATGCGCTCATCATGGCGTCTGCCCCCAACAATGCCAGCAATCGTGGCGTAAATAGCGGCTAAAAATGCCAGTAGTGTCGCAATAAACCCGATTTCTGCCAGCATATTTTATAGTTCTCCGCCCTCGTCAACTGATTGGTCTGGCGCTGCTTCTTGATAGCGGCTTGGGCATTTCAGCAAAAGTTCATTAGCATAAAAAATGCCATCTTCGCCTAATTCACCAGTGACAATCGCCTGTGCCTCATGTTGTAACAGGTCTGGCAAGGGTTGATCTTTCACCACGACAGTGACACGTGGCGCATCTGGATTATTGACCGATTCATTCAAAACCTGCGCCAAATCGTCGAATTCATCCGGAATATTAGATATAACGAAGGTGATTGTTGAGCTAGTGCCATCTTCGCTCACGGTGTAATCAATGCTAGGGCCAAGCACCGCGCCAGAAATACGCACTGTTTCTCCCTGGTAGTCTGCATTGCTCAGCAAGTCTTCTACTGTGATGAAAAATCGTGCGCCCGTCGCCGTGCCAGAAGCGATGAGGTAGAACACCGCCCCCAAAATGAGCAGCCCACCAACGAGAAATTTCCAGCGTTCGCTATTGCCTTTTGATTGACTAACGTTACTAATGGGTTTTTCCCAGTTTGTTGTGGTCATTGTACCCTCACATTATGCTTGTTGAACTTCATGAATGCCGTGCTGTTATTATAGTCTACGATATGCAACGACTCTATAATGTTGAAAGTCATCGCTTCATATGACATTTTCCATAAATGACATAGGGCGCACCCCATCACAGGATGCGCCCCGAATTCCCCGAATTTGTTGTACAACGCAGAACAGATTCTAGTCGAATTTTTCTCGCGGGTCAAGGAGTACCAATAACCCCAGCAATCCAACATTGGTGAATAGCAGTGGCGCTAATAGCGGTGAACCGCGTAAAAAGCGCTCCACCACGATTGCGCCACGCGGAACGAGGTTCGTGTTTAAGTGCAACACAAACCCAACCAACCCGACTAGAATCAACAGCACCATTGCCGCTGCATAGGCTGCGATATCTTCTTGCGATGGTTCTTTGAGGATGCCCATCATAAATGCAGCAATAACCCCGAACAGCCCCGCACCGATTGGAATCCACACATAGGGGTTCTCTAGCTCAATGCGCGCGTGGTCTAATACACTGCTGATGAGTGTCCCAAGAATAAACACACTGACGATGAAATAGTAAGCCCGCGTTTTGCTATAAGGCATTTGCACATGGCGCTTGCCCAATAGCCGCAGCCGCCCGCTGTTGACAGGCTCTTCAATCCAAGCAGCGCTGATACCTAACACGCCAACGAGAATGAAGAAAGCCGGCCCTAACAGCGGTGGTGCCCATGTCAGCACATAGACTGCTGTGCCGGGTTCACTAACACGTGCTGAAAGCAGCGATGTGCGGCTGAGATGAAAAATGATGCCCATCACGCCCACGATAATACTGCCCAAAAAGACTAAATTAGACAGTATCGTGGCTAAGGGGCGGTTACGGAATGCTAATAGACCTGCCAAAAGCAGGATGATAGATGCCGATATACCAAAGATAATCGGTATCCATTCATTGCCTTTAATGTCACCG
>WGEI01000279.1 GCA_015492875.1 Anaerolineae bacterium
GTTGAGGCGGGCAGCCCAGCGGGTTTTTGGCGGCAAATGGAGCTACGGGGCAACCGCATTGTAGCGAAGTCATTAGATGACCGCATCGGATGTGTTGTTGCAATTGAAACCATGCGACGTTTGAAGAAAAAAGCGCCCAACGAAATTTATTTCGTTTTCACAGTACAGGAAGAAGTTGGGGTGCGCGGCGCGAGAACCGCAGCTTATAGCATTGCGCCAGATATTGGCATTTCGCTAGATGTAACAGCAACGGGCGACGAGATAAAAAACCGTAAGATGACCGTTCGGCTGGGCGATGGCGCGGCGATTAAAGTGCAAGATAGCGGGCATATCGTCCCCCGAAAAATTGTCAACTGGATGATAGACCGCGCCACTAGCGATCATATCCCCCATCAACTGGAAGTGCTGACAGGTGGCTCTACCGACGCGGCAGCCATTCACATTTCACGGGCGGGTGTGCCTAGTGGCTGCATCTCTATTCCCTGCCGCTTTATCCATACAACCAGCGAAACAGTCGATGTACGAGATGTACAAGCCTGTATTGACCTACTCACGGGGTTACTTGCGAATTCTGTGAATTTGGCCGAAGATTAACCGTGAGTAATGGTTAGGGGTTACAAGCAAACCGATATCACCCCGCTACCAAATGCGTCGCGCTACTTGTGCGATATGCAGGTTTGTGCTTGACTAGTGGTAAATGATAACGAAGCATTGCGGTGGCACAAAGGCATGTCTCGTCTCGACATTGAAGAACAGCCAACATTTGAAGACCTTGAGCTTTTAGCGGAAGTTTCTCAGCTTTTAACGTTACATGACCTTGATAATGTTCTGCAAAAGGTTATCAGTTTAACATCGAAAGCTGTGGGGGCGAGCCGTGCGAGTTTATTTTTGCACAAAGGCGACCAGATTGATTGGGATCACATCCTCGTAACGCGCAATCTCACGCGGGATGAGTCCATCAAGGTGGTCAATCGGGTACTCAATGAAGGGCTGGCAGGCTGGGTATATCGCAACCGCAAAGCGGCCATTGTAGCAGATACCGAAAAAGATGAGCGTTGGTTAACTTTTGCCGATGATACATCCAAAACGCGCTCGGCGTTATGTGTGCCGTTCATCCTCAATGATGAAGTCTTGGCCGTTGTAACGCTAGTACACCCTGACCCTGAGCACTTCACACCATATCATCTGCGGTTGGTCACGATTATCGCCAATCAAGCCACAGTGGCAATACGCAACGCCCAGCTATTCAACAAGCTAGAGACCCAGCAGCGGCAGTTACAAGCCTTTTTACAGGCTATCCCCGATGTGCTGTTAGTTTTGAATAAAAGCGGCCAAATCCTCATGGTCAACAACGCTGCGGTGCGGCTCATTGGGGAGAACAATCAAGAAACCTTGCTCAATCGCCATCTAAAAGAATTTGCAACGGTTGATGATGTCTTCGCTTCGATTGACGATATTATCCGCAAAGATTCTGGTGACGATGATATTGAGGAATGGGCATTTTCCGTCCGTTCGGAAAAGCGGCAGCAGGATTTTCAGGTCACTATGTCCGTTTGGAAAGAGCAAGGGCAAATTGGCGGTTATGTGGTTGTCATGCACGATATTACCACCTTGCGCGACTTGAATCGCTTCAAAGATGAGATGTTGCGGGTTGCCTCCCATGACCTGCGCAGCCCCCTCTCGCTCATTGTTGGGTATATCGACCTGATAGGCCTTGATTTACCAGAAGATTCCCCCCTTCAACAATATCTTGACGTTGTGCGGCGCTCTACTGAGCGGATGAACACCTTACTAGATGATTTGTTGCGGGTGGAACGGGTGCGCAACTCACCGTTAGAATTGCAAGAAGAAATTGACGTTGCCAAATTGGTGCGGGTGGTGCTCGTCAATATGCGGCCATCAGCAGAGGCCAAAAAACAGCGCTTAAATAGCGATGTGCAATTAGATAATGCGCCTAAGTTCATTGCGGATGCGGTGCTTATCCGCCAATCTATGGAAAACTTGATTAGCAATGCCATTAAATATACGCCCGAAGGTGGAGAGATTTCGGTCAAAGCTTATATCGAAAACGAGCGCTTCTACTTCACAGTCACAGATACGGGCATTGGCATACCACAGGAACATCTATCACATATATTTGAGTCCTTTTACCGCGTTCCACATGAAACTACCTCTGCAGAAAAAGGCACAGGGCTAGGGCTAAGTTTAGTTAAAAATGTTATTGAACGGCATGATGGGGAAGTATGGGTGACCAGCGAAGTAGGTCAAGGTAGCACTTTTGGCTTTTGGTTGCCCTTAAAACGTAAAGTATGACAACTGACAACCGTTCTCGTATTGAACGTGTGCGGCACGCATTAGAAGAGGTGCAGGCCAATAAACACGTTTTCTCCACTGAAACTTATACGCAAATTATTTTGGCGCTCATGGATAAACAGCGAGCGCTACAAACACGCCCCACGAATAGCGAACAATCTGTAGAAGCTGACGCTATTCGCCTCGTGACGGTGATGTTTGCCGATATAAAAGACTCTACCGAACTAGCCCAGCAGTTAGATTCTGAAACATGGAAATCGGTGCTCGATTTAGCCCACCAGAAAATGGCGGCAGTTATCACACAATCTGA
>WGEI01000280.1 GCA_015492875.1 Anaerolineae bacterium
GTTTAGAGGTGAAGTGGTCAGTTTTGCGAGGATAGAAACGGTAGTGCGGTCTGATGGACGAGTAAAAAAGTCTTCCGAGACCTCTTCTAGAAAACTTGCGCTGACTTGATTGTAACCATAGCAGACTGAGTTGCGCTCTAGGCCGCCACAGTTATCATCTATAGTGGACAGTGCCTGCTCCACAAGTGCCGGGCAAATCCCCCCGTCTTGTGCGCCAGCATATTGGAAAAATGTCCCTCCCAATATGAGCAAAAGAAATCCTGTAATTAGTGTTATATAGCGGTACATAGCATCCCCCATATACCAACACTTAAGGGAAAATAAAGGCTATAAACATTATATAACTAGATAGTAATTTGCGCAGCAAACGAAAAACTGTGACACAAAAACGTATCACACTACGGTGATATTTCGTAGGGCAAGCGTATATTGGGCGTAGTTAAAGCTCAAACTCTTCCGGTTTGCAAACCCGCAAAATGCCGGCTAATTCATGGCCGACGTGATGGACAACATCATCAATTTGCAATTGCAAGGGGCCATTGAAGGGCGCGCGTTCTACAAGGCGAAAACGCTTGCCCACTTGTAACCCTAAATGCTCGATATAAAGGAGCATCTCTGGGTCATGGGTGTAAACCCGGCTGAGGACATATTCTTCGCCAACTTGAACATCCTGTAAGGCGGTATCTATGACTTGGGGCATCACCCCATCGGGCGTTGGAATCGGCTCACCATGGGGGCAGCGCTTGGGATAGCCAGCGAGTTCTTCCATGCGCGACACAATTCGGTCGCTAACGACAGCACCCAAATCGTCGGCGGTATCATGCACTTCGTGCCAGCCAAACCCCATGACATCAACCAGAAAGCGCTCGACAAGGCGATGGCGGCGAATACTCAATAGCGCCTCACGCTCTCCTAAAGGGGTTAAAGCAATGCCTTTATAGGGTTCATGTTCGATATAACCATCATCTTTAAGCCGCCGCACCATGCGTGTCACGGCTGGCGCGGTTACACCAACAGCTTCGGCCAGTGCTGATGTCGTTATATAGCGTTCACCCTGTTTATAGGAAACGAGCCGGTACGCTTCCGCCAGATATTCCTGCACTCTGGCGCTATCATTCATAGAATTGCCCCACTCAATACAGGCTCAAAGGCCTTTTTGTAGATTATTATCATCATAAATATAGCTGGAATGAGGTCTGCTTAGCAAGTGTAAAGTTGTATTTTTATACGGTTCAAACATTTCCCCACCGCATCTGCTTATGGCAAACTGAGCAAATAGGCAACAAGCGCATCTATTTCTTCATAGCTATAATCCACAATCAAGCGGTGTGTGCCTTCTAGAATGAACACATCGCGCAGAGTAGGTGCAGAGCCATCATGTAAATATGGGGCGCTCAGCCATAACCAGCGCAATGTAGGCGTCTCTACTTCCCCACCTGTGCCAACGTCATATAATAAACCATCGGTGTAATAGTCCCCAGAGTGGCAGGTGGCGCATTCTAGCGCATTAAACAACGCTTCCCCCCTAGCGACTTGGTCGGCGTCTAGCTGGGTAGGATTCGGCGGCGCGGTTAAGGTGACTAAGTAGGCGGCGAGGGCGTCCAAATCGGGGGATAAGTTGGCCGTATCTTCAGCAGGTGAAACGGCGGATTGGAGTAGCCCTGTGCCTGTTTGCACTGCGCGAATATGGGCATCTAAATCGGTTAGCTGGTCCCACTCTGCATTGCTATACGGGGCTGTTTGCGCCAGGTCGTATAGCGGCGGGGTATTGCGCGCGCCCCCCGGATAGCCGAACCATGTGCGCCCATCTGGCAGGCCATCAAAATGACAACTCGCACAACTGATGTAATTGTTGGTGCTCAGGCGGCTATCATCTGCGCCATAGAAAAGTTGCGCGCCAATGAGGATATTGACTGGCACTTGCAAATCGCTGACTACAATTTCATCAACGACGTTATAGCGGCGCGGGTCAATAACCAATAGTGTGCCATCGACAGCGCTATGGGCATAAATAAAGCTATTATCGCGATTGAGCAAAATGCCTCGCGGATTGGCGTCGACCGGGATATGGCCAACGGCATACCCGCTATCCAAATCCAGCACGCTGATACTGTTACTGCCAGCATTGGCCACATAGAGCAAATTCAGGGTTGGATGGCGAACAGCTGCAAAAGGCATGTTGACTGGGCGGTCTAGTATGTCTAGCGCATAACGTCGCTGGGGCAACAGGCGGAAACTGCGCAAGTCAATCACATTAACGAGCGGGGTGACGGTATTATCAAAAGTCAAGTCTAGGGAAATCACATTCAGGCGGCTTTGCGGCACATAGGCCAAAGCATTGGCGGGGTCAAGGGCTATCGAGGGCGAAAGCCCTGTCTGTAAACCTGTGCTCAGCGTGCTGACCACGCGCTGCTGTGGTAAGAAAATCATGCTGACATCGCCAGACCAGAAATGCGTCACGTAGAGATAATCCCCCCATAAAGCCATCCCCGCTGGGCTATCTAGGACGGGTATACGCTGTGTAATTTCGCCCGTATCCAAGTCAATTTGGATAATCTCGTCACTGCCTTGCAAACTCACCCATGCTTCATCATTGCTATCGGTGACGACGGCAAAGGGTAATACGCCAAGTGGGTAAGTTGCTTGCACCTGCGCATCGGATAACCGCACAATAGAGAGCGTGCCGTCAATACGGTTGACCACTAAAGCACGGCGATCATCGGGGGTAATGGCAACACTAAAGGGCTGTTTGCCGACACTCACTTCTGCCGTGACAGCGCCTTGTAGCGGGTCAACAATAGAGACCGTATCGCTGAGGAAGTTAGCAGTGACAACCGTGCGGCCACCAGCAGTTAAGGCCAATGTGCTGCTCTGAAAAACACGGGTCGATGCGGAAGGCAGACGATATAAATCATCGCCTTGCGCCAACGCCCAACCAGCAACCAATACCAAGAGCAACAATACCCCTAAAACACCTCTGCGATGAGGTGGATGATTCCACATAGCCGTTATCATTTTTGTGCGCAGGTTATTCACCGGTCACCGCCTCTGTAGAAATCAAACGATCGTTGAAAAGATAAAATGTGCGAGTTTGAATGAGCAAATCATTATCAGGTTCGCGCGCTGTGACAACAAAAGTTAAACGCACAGCATCGGCGCCAGAAGCACCAGTAAAGCGCGGGTCAAAATCATAGGCGGGTATGCGCCGCCGCAGGTTAGTTGGGGTAAACGTATAACTCGCGCTAGTCGCGGCTAAATTCATCTCGCCACTATCGAGCACATAGCCATCCGTTTGGACAATATAAAAGGCTTGATAATCACTGAGGCCTCTGGGTAACGACACGCTAAACGCAATGGGGCTGCCGGGGCGCACGCTCAAATCAACGTTTTCCGCCCCACCTTGATTACTCACAAGTGCGGGCGCAGTTTGGGGAACAACGTATACTGAAAACTGTCGAGAAATACCGAGCACGCCGCCCTGAGGGTATGGGGGTTCAACCTGCCCCATAGACGTTAAATCAGTATGTTGAACTGTGAGTTCTACTGTCCAAACGCCAATTTCATCGACTTGAAGGTTGTTCGATGGGTCATAGTAATAACCGATGGCATTGGCCACACCGGAAAATGTATGTTCTTGCCCCGATGGCGATATAATCCGAACTGATACATTGGCAGGCAGCGTTGGGGCAACTTGCCCAGCAATGGCCAGCGTATCACCCGGCACGAGAATATCTCCGGGGCGCGTTCCTGTGGGATGGAAGAAAATTTCAATGGGTTCGCCATCAATGGTCATTAACGGCCCCGCACTGCCACCACCAGCTTGTCCCAAGAATGGCGGGTAAACGCCTGTTGTGCGGTCTTCTGGTACAGTAACAGCGAGGGAAGCATATATCGCTGTGGACTCTATGCCCGCTTCGGCATTACGAATGACTGCGCCACCGAATATAAAAGCATAATCGCCAGGGCTATCGCCCAAACCGCCGGCACCAATCTGGCCGTTATAGGGGTCATCGGCATCCCAAGCCATAGGTAACGAGGTGTCATATCCACCGTGCACGAACTGGCGCACGGTCACATCTGGACGCACAGCGCTCACATATCCATAGGCTTCATTGGCGATAATATCGGGCAACAAAGCTGGGTTGTAAAGCGTTGGCGGGCCAGCGAGCACAGGCACAAGTGGCAAGGCGTCCTCCACCGCAAGGCGGTCAATTGAGCCAACAACGTTCTCATAATCGGGGCGGGAAGAGCGTAACCACGAGGCATAAGCACCTGTGAGGTCTTGCACTTGTATCATCGGATGCACACCATCATCTGGGGTATCGCTCACCAAGACAACATCGCCACTATAGTAAGGCGACATGGCTATACCGTGACCTGTGGCGGCATCTGGCGGATAGACAGCGGTATCGAACCATGCGGTACGCAAACCATCCTGCCCTTCTAAACCGCGCTGTCCATGTGCAATGAAGGCGGCATCTGGTGAAGCGATGACGCCCGCGCTGCGTAAACTAGCCGCCCATAAGCGCCCATCGGCGTCGGTGTAGCGCGCTTCATAATCGATAATGTACTCGCCGGGTCGCTCAAAAGTAAACGCCTCATCAGGGGCAAAATAGCCATTACGATTGGCTTGACCAGTATAAGTTTGCTCAATGACTTCGCCGCCATCTAGTGGCCAAACCCGCACCCTAACGGATATTTCGGCGGGCATACCGGGGGCAATGTGTAGCCCCGGATAGAAACTATCGCCGATTTCAAAAGGTGTGCCGCTGAGAACGCCGGGCGTGAGGTCAAGCAACTCAGCGATCAATAGGCGATATGTCCCCCCACCAGAGAAACTATTGCCCCAAATATCTAGTACATCGCCTGTTAACGTGATGGTATATTCACCATATTGCTCAAAGTTATAAGCGTTAAATTGGCGGTTCAGCGAAGCCAAACGCAACATATCGACCACGCCCCGCGCGCCAAAACGCCGCGCTTCGTCATCGGCAGCAGTTGATAGCTGTGATTGGACGATGGCAACACTGCCCAAATCATCGGTCTCACCATCAGGTTTGAGGACAGCAGCAGATAAACGCCCGCCGGGCAATAAAAGCGGCAAAACGCCCGCGCCACTGCTGTCATAGGCATTGGGCATTTGACTCGGTAGATAAGGCTCTATCGGGTATGTGCCGGGTGGGAGAATATAGGTAGGGCTATTGAAGCGAACGCGATTAGAGAGTGCAGCCCGGGCGGCGTCTTCCTGTGGCAAAATTCCGCGACTACCATCCGATGGTTGGTCAAAGAACAACGCCCAAAGCAAACGCGGATTTTCTACTGTGCCAGCGGTTAACGTCAGCGGGAGGCGCACTGGGCGCACGCGCGATGCGGCATCGCCCGTGCCAAGCAGGTTATTCTCATGCCATGGGATTGGCGCGTTATCCCCCACTTGTACGAAACCGAGAATATGGGGCACATAGAGACCATTGGGTAAATCGGGGGGAAGTTGAGCGGTGAAGCGTAGCGGAAAAAACAGCTTATCACCACGCCGCACAATCTCTTGCGGTTGCACAACCGCCTCAGCAATGACGAAATCGCCCCGTATATTATCAATCGCTAATCCAGTGCGCGTGAGTACACTTGACCAACCACTGTTATTATTCACACCGCCAGCCACCTGCTCGCCAGCCCTGTTGGTCACCGGCTGTAAGCCCAGCTGAACAACCATACGTACATCAGCTGGCAATGCACTCAAGTCTTGGGCTTCCATGACGGTATTCAGCTCTAGCGTCCAATCATCACCAGCTGTTAGCTGCAAAGTAGAAGCGCGCCCATTGGCCCACCAGCGAGCACTACCGCCACCGAGAGGGCCTGCGACATAGAATTTTTGCGCATCTACACCCAGCGGGGCAGAGGGATAAACAATGCCATCGAACTCCTCGACAGAGAGCACACTAACACCAACGGGCGTTTCCATCAGGGGGCGGTCTTTGTCGTCTAAGAAACTCCAGCTATCAAAGATTATTTCTGCATTTGTGTTGAACGTGAGGGGGATGCGCACTTCAATGGCCGTATCCACCGCCGCAACTGCCGGCAATGTATCCAATTCCGACGGGCGCGGGTCAAGCCGCGAAAGTGTTGCGCCTTGTTGAACGCGCGGGTCTAATGTGTAGCTATAAGTGGTATCAGACTGAATAATGGCGATGCTGAGTTGGGCAAATTTTTCTGGTAACTCAGCCGTATCTAGGGCGATATAGAGGGAATCATTATTGCGCAGCGCCCAAACCGCAACATCTTCCCCGCCTAAAGCAGCCTGTTGATACCCAACCCAATCAGAGAGTTGGCCATCAATCCGCAGTTGTGTGATAGGCGACGGCAAGGGTGGAACACTCACATTGCCATAGACAATGGTGCCGGGACCACCGGGTAACGAGCCGGGCTTGCCGCGCGATGCCGCATCTATGTCTTCTGCGGGACTAACCCAGAATGGCGTTTGCCCTGGCCCATAAATGCGGGCGCTAAATGCCCCAGTAATCCCCGCTGTGGTATAAACGACCTCTTCCGTGTAAAGGTTGCGAATGGCGACATCTGCACCGGGGAAGACCGCACCAGCAGGGCCACTAATGGTAACCAACCCATCGGCATCTGGCTCGGAAATGGTGATGAGCGAAGCTACAGGAGGGTCACCTTGTTGCGGTGTACCATTTTGAGCGCTGACAAATGATGTTGCCAGCAGAAATATACAACCAATTGTAACGAGTAATGGGCGCACAGTCTCTCCCTCCATAGGTGTGAGGCTCACACCGATTGCAGTGATACTCACAGCGAGTATAAGAAGCGACGCCAGTCTTGTCAATTTAGCGCTGAATCAGCAGGCAAATTCTTATCGACCTGCATGGGTATTAAGGTTATAATATACCAACAGAGGGAATTAAAGAAAACTATGCCCGCCACCAATCAAAGCAATCTCATTCAACAAGCCAGCCAACTCATTGAAATGCGCACTGGTCTGAGTGCATCTTTTTTTCAATACGACCTTCCAGATTTACTGGAACGCTTTTCGCAAGGTGATATAGCGGCGTATTTGCAACAGTTGGAGAGCGCCCCGCTCACCCGCGCCGTTTGGCAAAAGCTCATCAACGCGCTGACTATTGGCGAGACGTATTTTATGCGCGGGCAAAGGCACTTCCGCCTTTTGAGAGAGCGCATCATCCCGCAACTATCCCAAAATGAAACAGCCCTCAACATCTGGAGCGCTGGCTGTGCCACAGGAGAAGAAGCGTATTCCCTAGCCATCACACTTCATGAAACAGCGCCCCAGCTTATCAAACAGCGGCCAATCATCGCCAGCGACTTGAATAGCACCATGCTAGCCAAAGCGCATGAAGGGATTTATCGTAAGTGGTCTTTCCGCCATACGGATGAGCTATTCATCGCTCGTTATTTTGAACCCGCCGCGCAAACGGGATACTATGCGCAATTGAAATCGTTCATACGCCGTATGGTGCGGTTTTATACCCGCAATTTATTAGATACGCCGCCTATCCCACAGGCACATATCATATTTTGCCGCAATGTGTTGCTGTACTTCAGCGAAGAACAGGTTGAACGGGTGGAAGACATTCTTTATAACGCATTAGCGCCGGGAGGTTGGCTATTTTTAGGAGAGAGCGAGGCGCTGCGCGGCTCACGAGAGCGGTGGATAACGCACCTTTTCTATGGGGCGGTGGTTTATCAGAAACCGCAGAAAGCGCATATTACCGCTCATGAATTGGTGACATATAACCCGCCTGAGCCGCGTGAGCTAGAAGTGACACCCTATGCGACCAATGCGCCAGAACCCGCTTATGAGGCGGCAGTCATGGCTATTCATGGAGACCGCAACAACGAAGCCGAAGCCATTTTAGCGGCGCTGTTGGCTTTATACCCCCATCATGCACGCGGCCATACGCTTCTAGCGGCTTTATTTGCCAACCGCCAAGCCATGCCGGAAGCACACGCGCATTTGGATGCCGCTTTACATGCAGACCCGCTGCTGGCCGATGCTCACTATCTCAAGGCTTTACTCTATTTGGAAAGCGCGCATGTGCCAGAGGCCGCAAAAGCGCTACAGGCCGCTTTATATTGTGACAGCCGTCATATACTCGCCCACTTTATGCAAGGCAATTTGCAGGCACAAATGGGGGCGCTAGATAAAGCCGCCAAGCATTGGGGTATTGCACTAGAGATATTGAAAGATGTTGATGAGCGGGCTTTTATCTGCGATTTCAATGATATGACAGCGGGGTATTTACGCGCAAAAGTCATAGAACAATTAGAGGGGATAAGTTAAAAGGGGGCGAAGCTGCCCCCAGCGAGTCAAGAAATATCTTTACGACGCGGTTTGCTCCTCACTGTGGGCTTGTTGCACTAGCGCATCTACAAGTTCATCTAAACACGCCAATAACGACTCAATCTCACCATCGTTCACCAATGTGTAATCAGCAATGGCGATGGGGCCGCCCTTCTCTAGGGACTCAATCTCGTTGAAATCGCGCTCTTCCGCCTCTTGGCGGGTTAAGGGGCGCTCTGGACGATTCGCCAAACGCTCATACCGTTTATGGCGCGGGCTGACAATGGCGATAACGGTGATAATATCGCCCAACTCTCGGCGGAGGGTTTTATACTCCGTCCAGCTATAGAGGCCATCAATAACGATAATGGGATATTGTTCCAGCGCTTTTTTTAACGTAGGTAGGGCGCGCTTGGCAACTGCATCCATCCCCTCTACATTACGCAATTCTTCACGGACAATGCGTTCGTTTTGTGGATTAACCGGCCACCCCCGACGCTCTACTTCATCACAAATAATGCCGCCGAAGCGAAATTGAAAAAAGCCGCGTTCTTGTAAGTGTTGTGCACATAGCGACTTGCCCGAACCCGGCATACCAACGAGGGCAATGACGCGCGGCTGTCTTGTGGATGTCATGAACTCTTCCCCTATCCGTTCCATGCTCCTGATGGGCGTATCTCATCCCATTATACACAGCCCAGCCCAGAGGTAGAGGTTGGGTTTGATAGAGTTTTCGCTTGTTTGCCATCACCAACGAACGGAAGGGAACGCTGAGCCAACTCAAGCAAATTTACACAGCGAAGTTATAGGGAATGGTGTAAACTTAACGCCATGAATGAACGAGATACTTTTGAAGAAAATGACATTACGCCTGCACCTATTTTTGCGGGGCGCGCTACCGAACTGAACTTACTACAACAGTATGTGTTAGACCGCCCAGCCCCGATTGCGTTGTGCTTTAGCGGCTGGCATGGCACGGGCAAAACCGCCTTGCTGCGATATGCGGAGGGCAATTTAGGAGAGGATGTCGTCGCGGTTTATATGGCGCTGGGCGATGCGGCCTCCTCCAGCGAAGATGGGCTATTGCGGGCACTGGCGGAAATGACCACAGCCCAAATGGAGGCGATGTCGTTCAATACTACCCGATTGCCACAGTTGCCAGTCGCTGCTGTACGCCAGTGGTTAAAAGATGAATATTTGCCCATTGCCATGCAAATTATCCGCCGTCACCGTCGTATTATCTGGCTATTCGACGATGCCGAAATGCTCGTAGAAGCTATCGTCCGCGACGCGCTCCCTATGAACTTTTTCTCTTATTTGCATGAATTACTGGAGACTTATGCTAATCTGGGGATAGTATTGACGATTGATGCGGCGCAAGAAATTAATGCGGATGCGTTCTCCCCAATCGTCACCCCCAATCACCTGATTCGCCTGAACAATCTGGAATTTGATGCCAGCGCCGAGTTATTGCGCTGTTATCATGCTGGCTTGCCGAATAGTATGGCGCAAACGATTCATCAAGCCGCTGGGGGCTACCCGCTTTTGCTGGTGCGCTTTGGAGAGCGGCTGGCACAGCAAGGGGATATTAACAGCGCCGCCATACGGGATATTGCCCAACAAGTTTATGACGAGAGCGATATTGATTTTCGTGCAATGTGGCAGCAACTCTCGCGCAATGAGCGCCTCGTTTTGACCGCGCTAAGTCACTTGTTATA
>WGEI01000281.1 GCA_015492875.1 Anaerolineae bacterium
GCTGTGATGAGCCTACAAGCTAATGTGCCGAACACTTTGCCCGGTCAGGCCGTCACCTTCATTTTGCTGGGCGATGCCGAACTAGAAAATGCTGTTGAGCCAGAAGAAGCTTTTACCCCAGCAAACCCCGTACCCATCTTTGGCAATGTGCGGGAAGGGGCGAACATACGCAGCGGACCAGGCCTCAATTTTAATGTCATTGGCGCTTTGGCGAAGGATGACCGTGTTGAAGCTGATGGTATAGACCCAACCGGCGAGTGGCTTCGTATTGTTTACAACAACCGCATTGGCTGGGTAAATCTGAGCGTTATCGCCGTTGATACTGAGGCACTTGCCACTCTGCCAGTATTAGATGGCACACAACGTATGCCCATGCAGGCGTTCTACCTACGCACTGGCATTGGCCAGCCCACATGTAACGAAATATCCGATGATGTGTTGGTTGTTCAAGGGCCACAAAATCTAGAAGTGGAGTTCACCATTAATGGCGCAGATGTGCGTATTGGCTCAACCGTCCTCTTCCGTATTTTGCCACCCGGCGATTTGATGGAAATCATCGTTTTGGATGGCAAAGCCATTGTCACCGACCCCGATACTGGGGCGACCAAAACCGTTTTTGGCGGCCAACGTAGCGTTGTTTGCCTCTCTGAACCGGATAATTTGGGTATTGATGGCCAACCTAATGATCGCATTGTTTCTTGCGGTTGGTCGAAGCCAGAGCCGGTGCAGTTAGATACATTACAGGGCTGGTGTGTGTTAGAGGGCGTGCCAGCAGATTTACTCAATTACCCCATTGACTTGCTTTGCCCCGGCGACCCAACGCCAACCCCAGTACCACAACCCGTCACGCAAAACACGAGCGGTGTTGATTGTTCAAATTTCCGCCTCACATATCCATTGTTCAGCATTCCTACTGGCCCCGCCGAAACCTTCTACTGGGATGAGGCGCAGGGCGTGGATGATTATCGGGTTATTTTCTATAACAGCACGGGAGCAGAAGTTGCTAGCTATAACGTTGGCGGCACAACGCCCAACATCACCTTGAATACGCGAGACTTGCCAATTGGCGGCGTGGGGAGTTGGCGGGTACAGGCATTACTCAATGGGCAAGTGGTCTGCGATACTGGCCCAACGGCGCCGCTAGTGCATGAGCCTGATACGAATAACCCGGTGGCGAGCGCTACGCCAATACCTGAATAGGCGAGGTTTATACCGGCACCGGCCAAAAAGTCGTCTGGGAATGTGTCAATCCCGATGGCAATATAACTAATGTGAGTTGGTTCGGCTATTCAGCTGTAGACTTTTTGTCGCTTGATTATAGCTCCTTCGGGACTGGTGCTACTGGATACGCTTTGGGTTCTGGGCCTTCTGGTACAACCTCAATCAATGTATGTGGCAATGCAACGGGTACGGTTTATGTGAATAGTAACCCGTACTCACTGCCGCCGATTGTTTGTGGTGGTGGTTGTTAAGCTATATAGCTGATTAGTTAAGGCCTCGCTTTGGCGGGGCCTTTTTACTTACTCCGCCACACGAAGAAACCACTGAGCGCCCAGCCAGCTAATAGCGCCACGCCGCCAATTGGCGCAATCGCTCCCATAAACCCGAAGCCGAAGATGGACAATAGCAATAAACTGCCGCTGAAAAGCACAATACCAATGGCGAAGCTGTAACCTGCCCAGTGCATTGGTTGCTGCGGATATTTTTCATCGAGCCACGCTACAGCCCAAATAGCCAGCGCATGAATCATCATATAACTGATGCTGGTGTGATAGGTATCAGTGCGCCCGTTGGCCTCTAAAATATCACGTAGCCCATGCGCCCCAAATGCGCCCAACGCTACGCTCAAAAATCCGAAAAATGCGCCAAAAATAATGAGCCGCCGTTGCATGTGGTCTCCTTAAGGTGAAGGGGTAAACGCCCATCATTATATATTACGCTATAGGTTTATTGAAGTAAAAAGGGCAGGCACGATTAATGCCCGCCCTCATGGTTTGAGCGTCCTAAAATGCGATAGGGGTTATGCCTTGCTTTCGCCCGCCTTGACGCGAATCTGCTTCGGTTGTGCTTCTTCAGCTTTCGGTACAACCAGCTTCAGAACGCCGTTTTCATAGGTCGCTTCAACAGCATCCGCTTTCACCTGTTCTGGCAAGCGCACACTACGGCTGAAGCGCCCATAGTAACGCTCCTGAATTAATGTGCGGCTGCCTTCCGCAGGTTGTTCGCGCTTGACTTCGGCGGTAATGGTCAACACGTTATCATGGAGTTGAACATCAATTTCTTCTGGATTGACGCCCGGCAACGCGGTGCTGATGGTATAAGCGTTATTGTCCTCATGCACATCAAGTGCTAGCGCAAAATGACGTTCCCCATTGGATTCAACACCAAAATTGCGCAGGGTTTCTTCAATGAAGCGATCAATTAAAGGTGTATTACGACGTGTCATCATAGCCATTATTTCTCCCTCCCGTACCTGTCCTTGTTTCGAATTCATCCCTATCATATGGCGGCAATATAAGAGAAATTTCTGCAAAACATAAAAGCACTATCAACAAAATATAGACTTTTCATTAGAAGGAATTTAATGTTGTTGAAGCCCAATCGTTTTGGTGGCACGTTGGTAAGTGATGGCGTACAGGGTATAATACCGCTTTGTTATGATCGTTCGCATTCGTCGAGATGAACTATGCACGTTGGCGTTGATATAGGCGGTACATTCACCGATTTTGTGTTTCATGAAAATGGAACATTGCGGATTCATAAGCGTTCTAGCACGCCACAAAATCCTGCCCTAGCCATGCTAGAAGGGCTGCGTACCCTCGCGGGGGAAACCTTGCAGACATTGCAACAAGTATCACATGGCTCTACAGTGGCGACGAATGCCATTCTAGAGCGTAAGGGCGCAAAAATCGCGCTCATCACCACGCAAGGGTTTCGTGATGTACTCTTCATTGGTCGCCAAAACCGTTCTCAACTTTACGCCCTCAATCCCCAATTGCCAGCCCCCCTCGTGCCACGAGAGCGGTGCTATGATGTGCCCGAACGCCTCGATTTTCGGGGAGAAGTGCTCCAGCCATTGGATATAAAAGCGCTAGATAAAATTTTAGATGATATTGCCAAGCAGAAAGTTGAAGCGGTGGCTGTCTGCTTGCTATTCAGCTATATGAACCCCGCTCATGAACAAGCTATCCGCGACCGTATTCGCGAGCGTGGCCTGCTGGAAGATTGGCAAGTTGCATTATCTTCGGATGTGTTGCCAGAATTTCGTGAATACGAACGCGCCAGCACTGTCGCATTAGAGGCCTATGTCCGCCCGATTATGGGGCGCTATGTGCAGCAGATTGCTGATGCCTTGCCTTCGTCTTGCCACTTACGCATCATGAAATCCGATGGCGGGGTGATTAGCGCATCAACCGTGCGCCAACAGGCCGTACAAACTGCCCTGAGTGGCCCTGCCGCTGGCGTCATCGCTGCGCATTATCTCGCGCGATTGGCTGGCTATGATAATGTTGTCACGCTGGATATGGGGGGAACTTCAACCGATGTCGCCTTATTTGCTGGGCGTCCAACCCATAGACCAGAATCCCAAATTGATAACTTGCCGTTGCGCTTCCGCCTGCTAGATATTGAAACCATTGGCGCGGGCGGTGGCTCTATCGCCCGCCTTGATGCGGGTGGGGCGTTGCGCGTTGGGCCAGAGAGCGCCGGGGCAGACCCTGGCCCAATTGTATATGGGCGCGGTGGCGAGCAACTCACTGTCAGTGATGCCAATGCCATTTTAGGCCGCCTAGACCCGGAGCATTTTCTCGGCGGTGAAATGCCCCTTCAGCTAGATGCTGCCCAAAAACAGATGGAACAACTCGCCGAGCAAATGGGCGTCACCGCTGTGCAGGCCGCAGCTGGCATTATCGAAGTGGCCAATATCAATATCAACCGCGCTCTGCGGCGCGTTTCTGTGTCGCGCGGGCACGACCCACGTCACTTTACGCTAGTGGCGTTTGGTGGGGCCGGCCCCCTTCATGCCTGCGATGTCGCCCGCAGTTTGCGGATGCCGCGTGTACTCATCCCGCGCTATCCCGGCGTTTTGTGCGCCTTTGGCTTGCTTGTGGCCGATATTGCCCTAGAGTATAGCCGCCCGGTAATGCGCCCGGTGACTATCGCTTCAGTGGCAGAAATGCGTGTGATGATGGCCGATATGATGCGCCATGCTCATGACGATTTGAAGCGCGAAGGCGTCCCTAAAGAGCAGCGCCGTTTCCGTGCGATTTTAGAGATGCGCTATAAGGGGCAAGCTTATGAGTTACCCGTCTCGTTGAGCTTTGGCAAAATCAAAGCGCAGGTTGTCGAGGCCTTCCACGAAACCCACGAGCGCACTTATGGCCATGCCCTGCGTGACCGTGAAGTCGAAGCAGTGAACTTGCGTTTACAGGCGATTGGCATCATCGAAAAACCGTCTATAGAGCCAGCGCCTGTGCAGGATAATAGTGGCGCAGATGCCCTTTTGCGCCTGAGCACCGCGCCAAATGGCCAGCGCCTCGCCCTGTATGACCGCGAGTTACTGGTTCCGGGCGCGCGTTTTCCCGGTCCAGCACTCATTTTCCAACTCGATTGTACAACCTACATTCCTGAAGGGTGGAAAGCCTACGTAGATGGCTATCGCAATCTCATCTTAGAAGATATTGCCCAAGCATAAGGGACAGTGGGGGAAGCGACACAACTTATGAGCGATAAAATCACCGTTGATGCAATCAGCCTCGAAGTCTTCAAAAACTTATTCGCCTCCATTGCCGAGGAAATGGGCGTCACATTACGCCGCTCCAGCTTTAGCCCCAATATCCGCGAACGGCTGGATTTTAGCTGCGCCTTATTTGATAAAGACGCGCGCATGGTCGCACAAGCTGCCCATATCCCAGTGCATTTGGGCAGTATGCCCGCTTCAGTGGCCTATGCGGTCCGCCACTTTGAAGGCTTCTTACAAGGGGATGTCGCCATTCTCAATGACCCCTATCGCGGTGGCACGCACCTGCCGGATATTACGATGGTATCGCCTGTTTTCGGCCCAGATGGCTTAGAATTTTTCGTCGCCAGCCGCGCCCACCATGCCGATGTTGGCGGGATGTCTCCTGGTTCGCTCCCCCTCAGCACAGAGCTATACCAAGAAGGCCTCATCATTCCCCCCGTGAAGTTGCGGATGAGCGGTTGGTTCAATGATGGCGTTTTAGACTTGATTGTCGCCAATAGCCGCGCCCCACAAGAACGGCTTGGCGATATTGAAGCCCAACTTGCCGCCCATCGTATTGGCGAATTGCGCCTGCAAGACATCATCATTGAGTACGGCGCAGAGGCGGTGAAAGCCCACGCACAGGCGCTCATTGACTACTCTCGCCGCATGACAGAGGCGACCATCGCCGCCATCCCCGACGGCACATATCGCTTTGAGGATGCACTAGAAGGCGATGGTCAAACCGAAAGCGAAATCCCGATTTGTGTGACGATCAAAGTGAGTGGCGAGCACATGACCGTAGATTTTGAAGGCAGTGCGCCCCAAGTCGCGGGCAATGTGAATGCTGTTAGCGCCATTGTTCGCTCGGCCACATGGTATTGTATTCGCCTGTTGGCAGAAGATGATGTGCCAGTTAATCACGGCTGCTTTGAACCAATTGAAGTTATCACACCAGAACATAGCCTGCTCAACCCAGATTTTCCGGCAGCGGTGGCCGTAGGCAATACTGAAACCGGCCAGCGCATTGTTGATGTCGTTTTGGGGGCGCTTTCCAAAGCCTTACCAGACCGCATCCCCGCCGCTTCTCAGGGCACAATGAATAACTTCACTGTCGGCATGGTAGTCAATGGCCAACAGTATGTTTACTACGAAACAATAGGTGGTGGTCATGGCGCAGGCCCCTCGTGGCATGGCATCAGCGGGCGGCATAGCCACATGACCAACACGCTGAATACACCTGTAGAGGCCTTAGAATTCACCTATCCCCTACGGGTTCGTGCTTACGAATTGCGAGATAAATCTGGCGGTAAAGGGCGTTTCTTCGGTGGGGATGGCATCCGCCGTGAATATGAATTCCTCGCGCCTGCAACCGTGACATTTAATTCAGAGCGCCGTACCCGTCCCCCGTATGGCCTCAATGGTGGTAAGCCCGGCGCATGTGGCCAAAATACGATTATCCGCGCCGATGGCACAACAGAAACTGTCGGGGCGAAATATACCGCCCGCCTACAAAGTGGCGATCGTGTCATTATCGAAACCCCTGGTGGTGGTGGATGGGGCAAAACCTCATCGCGTAAATCTAAAAGATAATTCAGCATAACTATCCCTTCTCCGATATAATGAAACCAACTTTAATTTTGCTCATTAAAGAGGGGACATATGACACTTGTTGAAAAAGCCATGAAGCGCTCGGATAGGGTGTTGTTACTAGCTTCTCTATTTGGTATCATTGTGGTGGTATTGGCCTTTGTCGTCAGCCGCAATTATTATGCGAATTACTTCAATGGCCCATTTGAAGCCAATAGTCAAGATATTTTGGCTATCGATACCCTAGAGGGGTTAGATAAGTATTACCTCACCGTGACGGGCGATGACGCGGCAGATACTGGCTATCAACTGTTCGAAGTCAGCGATGGCGGTTCGCGCACGCCCAAAGCGAATTACCATGCCTTGCTGGTTGGCGATAAATTCTTGCTGGTCAAAGCGCCGGTAGATGTTGAAGAGCCGCAGCTGACTTATACAGGGTCGCTAGTATCTATCCCCAATGATACACAACGCGATGTCATTGCCGATATCGAGCGTGACTTTCCCCGCCTCAAAGACCAGTTTTTGCCGTATATGCTCACAACAGATGATTTCAAAATCTCTGGCACAATTGGCTTGATTGTTGGTGGTGTTGTGGTTTTGCTGTGCTTATATGGCCTTATAACTTGGATGCGTCGCCGCCGTGACCCCAAATCGCACCCGATTATGCGTTCACTCGCCCGCTATGGCGATCCAGAAATGGTAGCCGAGGAGTTGCAACGGGAATATGACCGTGGCATGGAAAAAGTGGGCAAGCTCTATCTAGGGCAAAACTGGATGTACTATCAGTTTGGTGCGAATTTTCAGGTGATGAAATTGAGCGACCTCGCATGGCTATACAAAAAGGTCGTTAAGCAACGTGGCATCTCAACCTATCTCGCCTTTTTTTACGATAAACATGGCAAACATGTATCTGTAAGCGCGCGGCAGAAAAACGTCGATGCTATGCTAGAGGCAGTTGCCCAGCGCGCGCCCTGGGCTATCCCTGGATATACGCCCGAAATTGACAAGACATGGAGAAAAGACCGTGCTGTCTTCCTCGCCGCTGTGGAAGAGCGCCGTATGCAGGCCTCTGGAGGCAATTGGGGATAAGCCTGCTCATCGGATTAAATTAGGATTGAAGGTCGTAAACACTTGGGGGGCGTTCTCATCGGGACGCCCTTTTGATTGGCTACGTCTCAATAGCTGCGCTTGTCGTGCCTGTATTAGCAGGGTACTATTGAACTTAACAAAAGCGCTTCAATCGTAACGGATGTAACGGGAAAAGGTGGTTAATTGTGGTGACCATGCATCCACTGGAACACTTTTACTATGGCCAGTTTGTGCGGCGAGGAGAGCCAGAAGGGGAGTTGCGTTTACTGGCAAAATCGGCGGGCGTGGCCCAATCGCATGTTGCCGATGCTTTACGCGCTGCTTTAATTCCCCCTTTAACTGGTGTGCCAGATGGCTCATGGGCGCTTTTACGTGGGCAAAAAGTCCCTTTTATCTTGGTTCAGGCGGGTATTGGGGCTGCTGGCCAAACGATGCTTCACTTCATCTTCATGCCGCCAGATGTATTGCGCACCATCGCCGGCAATATCTCCACGCTACTATCGCTATTGCACACCGAATGGCCAACTTATGACCGTTTGGGCGATGAATTGATGCCCTTGACCTTGCAAGTGCAGGGCACGGCAGATGCTCAAACGCAAATTGGTAATCTGCTGGAACTTATGACCCTTACTGGCAATCGCATTCAAAACATTGAGCACCTACTCGGCGCGCTGGTGCAAGGGCTGCCCATTGTCGTCTATGGCGCACCCAAAGAGCGCCAACCTCGCGCCCGTTTTATTGAGGGCATGTTAACATTGTTACCGCCTTCTGCGCGCTTTAGCGTTACTTTTGCCACACACACTCAAAGCGCCACCCGTATCGAAGCGCAAATCCGTTTTGTAGAGGACAAACCGCCCGCTGGCACAGTGGTTTTTCACTGGCCGCAAAACAAGCTCTTGGGAGATAGTGTTGAGCGTAACGAGTATAGCCGCTTTATCACCAGTCAATTGCGCTTAGACCCACAGCTTGTTATTGAGCAAAATACACGGCTTACCGCTGTTGCTGGCTGGCGTTTGCGGCGCGGGGATAGGTTAGTGGATGCCCTATCTTATGCGTCCTATCGTTTGAAGTTAGATGATGCGCTTCAAAATAACCTCCCCGTTGAAATTGCAGAGGTTTCGCGTATTCTAGCTGAAGACCCTACGCTCACTGATGCTTTGCGCAGCACCTACGCCAACCACCTAGTGCGCTTTTCTCTAGCGTTGGATGATATGCAACATGCAGACCCTATCGCCATCACCCTGCGCAATGACCCGCGTTTGGAACAGACTGTACATGCCCAGCTTTCCGAAGCGCTGCAAAATGGCAAAGCACATCTTATTTTTGAGACCCTGCTCCGTTGGTTGAGTAACCCACTGGGGCCGTCAGGCCGCATCTGGATAGACCTCATCCATCAGGCTGCACTGGCCTATGTCGAGGAGCTGCTAGCCCGTCGTGATATGCGCGCGGTTCATGCTTTTATAGACCGCGCCATTGCTACAGATGAGTCTCTGTCTATCGGGCGCATTGTTCCCTCGCTGGTCGAGAAACTCGTGCCGCTCATTCAGGTTGATAAAACGCTGGCCGAGCGCCTATTTATACTCGCTGCTTACCACCTCGAAACTGAGCGGTTACGCCGTTTGCTGACATCAAAAATCTTCGTCCAAGAACTACCCCGTTCTGTAGCCGTGTTAATGGCGTATATTAGCGGCGCACAGCATACACCACCGCCGCCCGGCACGCTTTACAAAGCTGCAACAGTGTTTGGTGATGAACATGCGCCAATGGTGCTCATCCGCTTCGTTGGCATGGCCGATGATAGAACGCTCATTCACCTGTTAGATGCCGATGCGCTACGGGGATTGCTCAATGCTGCCTTATCGGAACGCGGCGCTACCTACGCTGGCTTGCTCTTCCAAATTGTTCGCACATTCAACCGCGACCAACGCTTAAAAGAACTCGGTTCGCCGGGCACGCGGGTTTTACTCCAGCTTTTGCTGGCTTTGGGCGAATATGAAGAGTTAGCCCACCAGATGAAACGCCACGCCCGCGTTTTATATCCGGGCGATTTGATGCTCAATTACTTGCGAGCAGTGCAGGCTGTCTTTGCCGGTACGCCTATGCCCGCTGAAAAACTTCGCACAGCGCTGACGGCGATTAATAAGCATGGCATTATCGATGTGCCTTATCTCTGCGCCGCAGTCGGCGCTTTAGAAGCCAGCGGCTGGTCGCCCAATATGCGCGATATTGCTGATTTTGTCGCTGATGGCCTCTTCAACACGCCACGTTATCTGAGCGTCATTCAACCAGAGGCCGTCTTCACCCTTTTGCGCTATTATGCCGAACAGCAAGCGACTGAGGACGCTATCAAAGTGGCTGCCCTCATCCCTAGTGTCGCCGCCAACATGGAAGACGATGGCCTGCCGGTTATCAGCCGAATGTACCAAGCGATGAATTGGGATGAACGCGCGCGCGCTGTCGCTTTAGATTTGCTGCGCCGTTTTGTCCGCGAAGCCGATGACCGCGAAGCCCGACA
>WGEI01000282.1 GCA_015492875.1 Anaerolineae bacterium
CCTGAGCAGGGGCAAATGTTTTTCGGCAAGCCATTTCCTGAAGCAGCAACTCCAGACCGCTTACTCGGCGATGAGAGCGAAATGATAGAAGTGGGCAATATTCGGCTAAAAACCTTATATACGCCCGGTCATTCACAAGACCATATTGCCTATTACTGCCCAGATGCGGGTATTGTCTTTGGTGGCGATTGTTTATTTGCTGGCAGCATCGGGCGGACGGATTTACCCGGCGGCAACTATGAACAATTGATGCAGAGCATTATGGAGCAGTTACTGCCGCTGGGGGACAAAACACAAGTTTTACCCGGCCATATGCAAATCACCACTATTGGACAAGAGCGCCGCAGCAATATCTTTCTACAGAGTTATATGACAAGCCGATAATATGCGGATTCTCATGTTGTTCCTTGATGGTATTGGGCTGGGTGAGGATGCCCCGAATACTAACCCCTTCGCTATTGCCCATATGCCGACATTGACCAACTTAACGAATAATCAGCGTTGGTTGAAAAGCACTGGTAAGCAGCGCACAAAAAGGGCATTGTTCATTCCAACAGATGCGCGTTTAGGTGTAGCAGGTCGCCCGCAAAGCGGTACAGGTCAAGCGGCGATTTTAACAGGGCTGAATGTGCCCCAAATGACCGGCAAGCACTATGGCCCAAAGCCAGATGCACAAACCCGCGCCATTTTGAACGAGACCAACTTCTTTAAGCAAGTTGTCGAAGGCAACAAGAGAGCGGCATTACTGGAAGCCTACCCGCCCCGTTGGCACGTGGGCATTAACAGCGGCAAACGTTTACGCGCCAGTTACCAACAAGCGCCCCATGCGGCAGGTTTACCCACCTTTGGCATTGAAAACTATCGCGCTGGTGAAGCCTTATCTGGCGATTGGACGGGCGAAGGCTGGCGCACTCATCTCGGTTTTGATGATGTACCAGTATATAGCCCCTATGAGGCGGGGTTAAAACTGGTCGAGCTATCGCAGCGCTATGATTTCGCTTTTCACTCCCATTGGATGACAGATTTAGTCGGACATCGCGGCCCGCTTGAAGATGCTGTAAAACTATTAGAAACGTTTGATCAAGTGATGGCGGGGGTGCTTGATGCGTGGGATGATCGTGATGGGGTCGTTATTATCACTAGCGATCATGGTAATATGGAAGCAATAGGCGACCGCCGACACACCTTAAATGATGTGCCAACATTAATCATCGGCGAGCAAAAAGACGTTTTTGAAGACCTTACCGATTTAACGGATATTGTGCCTTGCATGCAACAGTTGCTGCTACCATAGAAGCAAGCATGAGTTCAAACCTTGACGGACAGTAAGGGGTCAACTACAATTTCGGGCGCGATTTCTAGTATAAGGGCACACCATGTTTGAAAGTCTGAGCCAACGTTTGCAAAACACGTTCGATCGTCTCGGACGTGGTGGAAAAATCACGGAAAAGCACGTCAATGAGGCAATGCGTGAAGTACGTATGGCATTGCTTGAAGCTGACGTTGCTTTGCCGGTGGTGAAGGACTTCATCAAGCGTGTGAAAGAGCGCGCTATTGGCGCGGACGTGCTGAAAGCATTACGTCCAAGCCAAATGGTGATAAAAATAGTCCATGAAGAGCTGCAGGAGACTTTAGGGCAACCGGGGCGCTTGAACTTTACGGGTAGCGCTAAGCCTCATGTGATTATGCTCGTTGGTCTGCAGGGGTCTGGTAAAACAACTACAGCCGCGAAACTCGCCGTACACTTGCGGCGTGAGGGGCGTACGCCTTATCTCGTCGCATGTGATACGTACCGTCCTGCCGCGGTTGACCAGTTGATAACCTTAGCCAAGCAGATTAACGTGGGCTATCATGCAGAAGGCACAGAGCCTAATCCCGCCGACATCGCCGAGCATGGTGTAAAAGCAGCGAAAGAAGCGGGCGCAGATATTGTTATCATCGATACGGCGGGGCGTCTGCAAATTGATGATACATTGATGGCGGAATTGGAAGAGATTAAGCGCCGTACAAACCCCGCTGAAGTTTTGCTCGTTGCGGATGCCATGACTGGTCAAGAAGCGGTCAACATCGCATCTGGCTTCAATGAGCGTGTTGGTATCACCGGCTTGGTTTTGACGAAAGTAGACGGTGATGCGCGTGGCGGCGCGGCAATTTCCATGCGTGCCGTTACTGGTGTGCCGATTAAGTTTCTCGGTACAGGCGAAAAACTCGATGGGTTCGAAGTTTTTCATCCTGACCGGTTGACCGACCGCATTCTTGGCATGGGCGATGTGATGACGCTCATCGAACGTGCAGAGGAGGCGTTTGACGAAGCAGAAGCGGAACGTTTGCAGCGTAAAATCATGGAGAACGATTTTACATTGCAGGATTTCCTAGAGCAGCTTCAGAAAATCCGCCGTATGGGGTCAATAAGTTCATTATTGGGGATGTTGCCCGGTATGAGCCGTTTACAGGCCATGCAGCAGGTGAATAATGAAGATGTGGAGAAGCGTCTTCGCAAAGTAGAGGCGATTATCAATTCGATGACGCCGGAAGAACGCGCCCGCCCCAAACTCCTCAATGCCAGCCGCAAGAAACGCATTGCGCGAGGAAGCGGCGTGCGGGTACGTGATGTCAATGATGTATTATCGCAATTCCGACAAATGAAGAAGATGATGGATCAACTTCGTAAAGGGCGTTTCCCGCGTCTTCCGGGATTGCCGAATTTACCGGGATTGCGCTAAATTTTGGTAACTTATCTATAGAGAAAGCAGCGCCTCCGATTATATCGCTCTCGATTCACCGGAGGTACATGTTTTAAGGAGTGAAGCAGGACAATGGCAGTTCGTATTCGTTTGCGCCGTGTAGGTTTGAAGAAGCAACCTAGCTACCGTATTGTGGTGGCAGACTCCCGTAGCCCGCGTGATGGTCGTTTCATTGAGATTATCGGCCATTATAATCCACGCACAGAACCCATCACTGAGGTGGTGAAAGAAGACCGTGCGCTATACTGGCTTAGCGTTGGCGCTCAGCCTAGTGAACCTGTTATGCGCATCTTCAAGCGTTTAGGCACATTAGACCGCTACCAGCGCCTGCGTCAAGGCGAAGATTTAGAGAAGCTGGTCGCTGAAGCTGAAGAAGCAGCCGCACAACGCCCAGTGAACCCGAAAACCTCTCGCCCGGCACCAGCAGCTGGTGAATCCAAACAAAAAGCTCGCGAAGCTGCCACTGCCGAAGCTGAAGCCGAAGCGGCTGAATAGCGCAACTGGCAGAAATTGAGGAACGCGGGTTATGGAAACGGAAC
>WGEI01000283.1 GCA_015492875.1 Anaerolineae bacterium
CACTAAAGCCAATGCCACTGTCACTATTTGCCATAGCCGTACACAAAACTTGCCAGAAATCGTTCAACAAGCAGATATTGTCGTTGCTGCAATTGGTCGCCCCAATTTCGTTAAAGGTGAATGGTTGAAGCCCGGCGCCGTCGTTATCGATGTGGGCACGAACAAAGTGGAAGACCCATCAGCCGAAAAGGGCTACCGCTGGGTTGGCGATGTCGAGTTTGAAAGCGCTGTGAAGATTGCTGGTGCGATTACTAAAGTGCCCGGCGGTGTAGGCCCAATGACCATCACCATGTTGCTTGAAAATACCGTCAAAGCGGCTTGGCGCATTGCTGGTGAATGAATTCATGTGTTATTGCTGAAGCGGGAGTAAATAGCTCTCGCTTTTTGTTTTTATCGCACAGTTTGTTTGCTTGTCACTCAATAGCACTGGTGCTAAACTCTTTCCAATTCTTTTTCGAAAGATAGGAGTACAGTTTTGGGTACAATACTGGTCAAAAACATCCATACCCTTGTGACAATGGACACAGCGCGCCGCGAAATCAAACAAGGCGCGTTATTTATCCGTGATGGCGTCATTGAAGCGGTTGGTACATTGAGCGATATGCCTCAGCAAACTGCTGATGAGGTATTAGACCTTTCTAATCACATTGTTTTGCCCGGTTTGGTGAATACACATCACCACATGTACCAGAGTTTAACGCGGGTACTCGCGCAGGATAATGAATTGTTCGATTGGCTGGTGATACTCTATCCTATCTGGAGTCGTCTCACTGGCGAGATGGTTTATGTCAGTGCCAAGTTAGCTATGGCTGAACTGATCTTGTCTGGTTGCACAACCTCCAGCGATCACCTCTACATTTTCCCCAATGATGTGACATTGGATGATGAAATCCGTGCCGCGCAGGAAACTGGTATTCGCTTTCATGCTGCGCGCGGCTCGATGAGCTTGGGCGAGAGCAAGGGCGGGTTGCCCCCTGATAGCGTGGTGGAAGAAGAAGACGCTATCCTCCAAGATACCCGCCGCGTTATTGAGCAATATCACGATGCCAATCGCCATGCCATGCTCCGTATTGTTGTCGCCCCTTGCTCACCTTTCAGCGTTACCCGTGACCTCATGCGCGAAGCTGCGGATTTAGCGCGGAGTTATGGCGTCAGCTTGCATACCCACCTCGCCGAAAATGATAAAGACATCACCTTCAGCCAAGAGGTCTTTGGGATGCGCCCCGGCGATTATGCCCAGGATGTTGGCTGGGTAGGGGATGACGTTTGGCATGCGCATTGTGTCAAGCTTAACCATGATGACATTCAACTTTTTGGTCATACTGGCACAGGCGTTTGTCATTGCCCCAATAGCAATATGCGCCTCGCCTCTGGTATCGCCCCTGTTCGTGCGATGTTGGACGCGCATGTTAAAGTGGGGTTGGGTGTGGATGGCTCAGCCTCTAATGACCATGGCAACCTCATCAATGAAGCGCGGCAGGCGATGCTTTTACAACGAGTGAATGGCAATCCTGCCGCGCTGACCGCCCGTGAAGCCCTAGAGATGGCAACTCTCGGCGGCGCATCCGTGTTAGGCCGCGATGATATTGGCGCATTAGCCCCTGGTATGTCTGCCGATTTTATCGCCTATCGCCTCGACCAGATTGCCTTCGCCGGAGCACAGCATGACCCTGTTGCGGCCTTACTCTTTTGCCATCCCTCACACGTTGATATATCCGTAATCAATGGCCGTGTTGTAGTGCGCGATGGCGTTTTGCAAACCGTAGACCTTCCGCTTTTAGTGGAAAAGCACAACCGCCTCTCCCAAACACTGATTGACGGAGACTAGCGTATGGGCTTCTTGCGTTTAGGGGTTCAGTGTGCGGTCATCAATGATGATGGTGAGGTTTTGCTATCTCAGCGTGGCGATTTAGGCATCTGGAATTTACCCGGTGGCCGCCTAGATTCTGGTGAACCCCTAACGGAGGCCGCCGCCCGCGAAGTGTTCGAAGAGACGGGCGTGCAGATTGCTGATATACAACCTATCAATCTCTATTATGCTGAAGGGTGGTCACGGATGAATATCTTGCTTCGTGCCCGCCCAATTGGGGGGCGGCTAAAATTGACAACAAGCGAAGCGCGGGATAATCGCTATTTTTTACCAAACCGCTTGCCCACCAACACGCTGTGGCCGTTTCTTATAGCTGATGCTTTGGCTGATAGCCTGCCTTCACCGCATGTTTTACGCACATCGCCCGATGAATTGCGTCGGGTGAAATGGCAATTGCGCCGCCGCTGGATAGTCAATTTATTGCGTGGCCGCCCAGAGCCGCGTTATGTTCGGTTTAATGTTCAGGCCAGCGCCCTAATTTTTGACCAAAAGCGGCAATATGTATTGACTATGAAAGGGGCGCGGGCGCGGGTATTGCCCCGTGTTGTTTGCGAAGGGGATACCCCGCCGTGGGAACAACTATCGGCTTTACTCACTGGCTATGGTATCTCACTTAGTGTTTTACGCTGGGCAGGTGTTTGGCAAAATGTTCCGGGCGATAGTTTTGAATTCGCCTTCTCTACGATATTGCCTGAAGGCGATTTGCCTGATAGTTTGGAATGGTCACCTGTACAAAATGCTGCCCTCATGGGGCAAGATGCGGAGATGCTCTCTCAAACCCTGTCGCACTTACCCCAGCAAAAAGTATGGCTACAACGCTATTGGCCAGAGCAGCTTCCGCTGGTTTTGGAACAAAAGTAATAGGTGCTATAAAAGGAGTTTGACCAATGAAATTAATTGAACGTATTGAGGTTGCGCGCGGTGATAGGCCTGCTCATTTAGCCTTGCGCAATGCCCGCTTGATTAACGTTATCACTGGCGAAATTTACTTGACCGATATTATTGTGCATGGCACTCGCGTAGTTGCGCTTGGTGAAGGCTATGCGGCTGAACAAGAAATTGACCTTGATGGCAAATATGTCTCACCGGGGTTCATTGATGCCCATGTTCATATTGAAAGCAGCCTTTGCACCCCGCCAGAGTTCGCCCGTGCTGTTCTTACTCATGGTGTCACTACCGTCGTCACCGACCCGCACGAAATCGCCAATGTTCTCGGACTAGAGGGCATCCGCTATATGTTGGAACGTGCCAAAAATGGCCCCCTCAACATGTTTGTCATGGCCTCAAGTTGCGTTCCCGCCACCCACATGGAAACCAGCGGCGCGCGTTTAGAAGCACATGACTTAGAACCGCTCTTAAGCAGTAAATGGGTGTTGGGGCTAGCTGAAGTGATGAATTATCCCGGTGTCGTCCAAGCCGATGAGGGGATGATTGACAAATTGATCATGTTCTATGAAAAAGTGCTTGATGGTCATTGCCCAGCCTTGAGCGGAAAAGCGCTTAATGCCTATGTCACTGCGGGCATTCGCAGCGAACATGAATGCACCACTGTTGAAGAAGCGCTGGAAAAACTGCGCTTAGGGATGACGATCTTCATTCGTGAAGGCACAGCCACTCGCAATCTGCGCCCCTTGCTCCCGCTTATCACACCAGAAAACCATCACTTCATCTGCTTCTGCACTGATGATCGCGTTCCTGCGAGTTTGTTAGATGACGGCAGTATCGATTATATGATACGTGTGGCGATTCAAGAGGGGGATATTGACCCCATTATGGCCATTCGCATGGGCACAATTAATACCGCCCGTTACTTCCGTCTTCATGAACACGGTGTTGTTGCGCCGGGCCGCCGTGCCGATATGGTGGTCTTCTCCGATTTGCAAGATATTCGTCCAGAGATGGTCTTTCGTGGCGGCAAGCTCGTTGTCCGCGATGGCCAAATGGTGTATTCACAGGAGAAGCAACCCCGTCGCAAAATGGACTTGCGCAGCACTATGAATGTGCGCGTAGAAGCGTTAGATTTCACTATCCCCGCTCAGGGCGACAAAATTCATATCATTGGCAGCATTCCTGACCAAATTGTCACCGACCACTTCATCGAAGAGGCTAAAATTGTTGATGGCTATGCTGTTGCCGATCCTGAACGCGATATTCTAAAGATGGCAGTCGTAGAACGCCATCGCGCTAGTGGCAATGTTGGTTTGGGATTCATTCGTGGGTTTGGTATTCAGCGCGGGGCAATTGCCGGCACTGTCGCTCATGATCACCATAATTTAGTGGTCATCGGGGCAGATGACCAGAGTATGTATGCTGCTGCACAGGCTGTGATTGAGATGGGCGGTGGTTTGGCCGCTGCTGATGGTGATAAAGTCTTAGCGCGGCTACCACTTCCTGTCGCCGGCTTGATGAGCGAAGCGCCAATCGAAGAAGTGCGCCGTGATTACGATAATCTCACTAATGTCGCCCGTGACCAACTTGGGTGTGTTTTGAAAGACCCCTTCATGAGCATGAGCTTTATGGGCTTAGAAGTTATCCCTAAGCTCAAACTCACGGATGTCGGCTTAATTGATGTCGAGCGTTTTCAGGCAATTAGCCTGTTCGATGCTTAGAAACGAGGAGGAATCATGACAGAACAAGCAATCATCGAAAAAATTAAATCCCGTGTCGAAGAGCAACGCGAAGATATTATCACCTTCCTGCGCGAGCTTTGCGCTATTCCCAGTATGGAAAGCCAAATCCGCGAAGTTGGTGAACGCGCCGCTGCTGAAATGCAAAAACTAGGCTTTGACCAAGTTTGGTGGGATACAATGGGCAATATCGTCGGGCGGATTGGCGATGGCCCCAAGAAGCTGCTCTATGATAGCCACATTGACACGGTGGGTATTGGTGACCCCGATGAATGGGAATGGGACCCGTTTGAGGGCAAAATAGAAAATGGCATTTTTTATGCTCGTGGCGCTTGCGATGAAAAGGGCAGCACCCCTGGCATGATATATGGCCTTGCGCTCGCCAAAGAACTGGGTTTGCTTGATGGCGTTACTGCTTACTATTTCGGCAATATGGAAGAGTGGAATGACGG